>JBPCRP010000153.1:0-23236 GCA_050996715.1 Propionibacteriaceae bacterium | reverse complement strand
GTAGGCCGTGGCCAAGCCGTGACCACCGCCGCCGACGATGACGACGTCGTAGCTGTTCTTCGGGTCGGGGTTGGTCCAGAGGAAGTCGGGGTGCTGGGGGAGCTCACGCTGGTTCATGCCCGGCCCCCGTCGATTCCGAGGTCAAGGGGGAAGCGGTCGGTCGTCATCTCAACTCCTCCGGAGCCCTAGTCCACGTGTGATATATCAGTCTGCAGATGACGATATAGTTAACTGGTGATGAGGTCAAGACGGGGTGTTCGCCTCGAGCGAGATCATCAGGGACCGGTTGATCATGCTCGAGATCGTGTCAGAGCTGGATAGTTCTCGAGCCCTACGCTGATCAGGTGGAGCTCCTCGGCACCAGGCTGCGCGGTCATTCCGTGGCGGTGGATGTGGCCGACCTACGGGCCCCAGTGGATCGCTGGCGTTGAGCGGCGTTCGTCGCCCGCGGGAGCGAGGCGCGCACGGGATCCACGGATCTTTGGTGCGCTCGCTCGCCGTCTGCGTCGAACATCGTCAGGATCTCCACCGGCCCCCCGACAGCGCCGAGCGAGTGCGGGGTCATAGTGGCGAACTCCGCCGCCTGGCCGGTTTCCACGGTGATCTTCCGCTCGCCCAGGTGCAGCAGCGCCGTCCCGGACAAGACCGTGAACCACTCCGTGCCCGGGTGCACGACCAGGTATCCCGGGCCGTGGCGGCGACGGGGGGTGATGCGCATCTTCGCCACCATCGACCCACCGGGCTGCGCTGGCTCGCGAGACAGCAGCCAGGCGGTCAGGCCCAGTTCCTCGTGGGACACGGGACGGATCACCACGTCCTCGTCTCGGTCAGACTCGACCAGGCGGTCGATGGTGGTCCCCAGAGCGCGGGCCAGCGGCACGAGCTGGTCCAGGCCGATGCTGCGTTGTCCCGTCTCGATCCGGCTCAGCGTGGACGGGCTCAGACGGGAGCGAGCCGCCAGCGCGTCCAAATTCCAGCCCCGGGCCTGCCGGAGACCGCGGATACGCAGCCGGACCACCTGGGAGAGGTCGACCTCGGGTTCGTCAGGAGGCATGGTCGTCACCTTATCTTGCGAATACTGCAAGCCAACTTGCTGAACTGGAAAGCCGGTTCCTAGGGTCAGCTTCATGTCTGACCGCCACCTCCACCAGGCACAGATCCTCGATGCCGATGCGGAGGTCATGGCCGAGCACCTGGCCGCCGTCATCGGCTGGCTACCGGTCCACGACGTGCCCGGTGAGATCGTGGACCTCGGGGCGGGGACGGGGGCCGGCACGTTCGCTCTCCTTCGCCAGTTTCCCAGCGCTCACCTGACCGCCGTCGACTCCTCCACCGTGCACCTCGAACGTCTCCAGGCGAAGGCCCACGCTGCGAACCTGGGCGATCGGGTGGACGTCGTGCAGGCCGATCTCGACGCATCGCCCTGGCCCGACCTCGGCGTGCCGGATCTTGTGTGGGCGTCCGCCTCGATGCATCACCTGAGCGACCCCGACGTCGCCCTGCGTAGGGTCCGCGGCCTCCTCGCCCCAGACGGACTGATCGCGGTCGTCGAGCTCGCTGGTCTCCCTCGCTTCCTGCCCCCCACGGCCCCGAAGGAAAGGCCGGGCCTCGAAGACCGCTGCCACGCCGCCACCCAGCAGTTCCACGCGGACCAGCTGCCGCACCGTGGCGCCGACTGGGGACCCAGGCTGGCCGCCGCAGGGTTCGCACTCCAGGACAGCCTGATCGTCGACGTGAACATCCCGAGCGCCGACCACTGCGCGGTCGCTCCCTACGCCCTCGCCACTCTGCAGCGCATCCGGGGCGCGGTCGCCGACGCACTGGCCGCGGACGACCTCGCCGCCTTGGACCAGCTCCTCGACACCAGCAGCTCCCACAGCATCGTGCGACGCACCGACCTCGCGGTGCAGACCACCCGGACCGTCTGGGCGGCCCGTGCGCCGGCGAACCGCTAAGGGGCGTTGCGGCCCGGGAGCCGCCATGTCGACGTGCTCCTCGACATCACGGTCAGGTCCTGCGGCGAAGGCTAACGTCGTGCTGTGGAGGATGCGATCGCCTGGAGTGGGTTCGTCGGTGCGTGGTTGCTGGTCGCCGGCCCGATCCACCAGGCGGCGGTGGAGCTCGAGGAGGAGAACGTCAGCCGCGAACGGATCCAGGAGCTGAGGGGCACCGTCCCCGCGCCTACCGAGGTCTCGGCCTGGTGGTGGCTGTTGCCGCCAGTCGCCTATCTGCTCAACCGGCGGCGGAACCGCGCCTTCCGACGTTCGGTGTTCGAGGCCCTCGATCACGAGACGGTCGAGCAGCTCGTGCGCTTCAGCAACAAGGCGACGGGGTGGCTCTTCGTCGCGAGCGGAGCCTTCTTCATCGCGATCAAGGAGACCTGGGAGCTCGGCGAGCACTACGCCTGGCCGATCCCGATCTTCGTCGGGTTGGTGCTGATCATGGTGCTGCTCAGCGCCGTCAACACCGTGGTGCGGATGCGACGCTCGCACGCGATGACCGGCGAGGAGCGGCCCGGATCGGCCGCGCGCCTCCGGATCGATCACCAGAACCGAGCAGATCGCTAGATCGGCTAGCGATTTCCGTACGATGGCAGCGTGCATCCCGAACGTCGACCGAGCGATCTGACCCGTGCGGTCCGGCAGCTCCAGCTCGCCAGCCACGAGGCCACCCGGGCCATCGCGCGGCGGCTCGACCTAGGGACCAATGACGTCACCGCGCTGCAGGTGATCTTCGCCGCGGAGGAACCGATCGGACCGGTGGAGCTCGGACACCGCCTGGGTATCCGCAGTGCGAGCGCCACCGCACTGGTCGACCGGCTGCAGGAGTCCGGTCACGTGCGCCGGACGAGCCACCCGCAAGACCGTCGCCGGGTGGTGCTCGAGACCACCCCGGCGTCGTGGGCCGGGACCCTCGAGGCGCTGGGCCCGCTGCTCCGCGCGATGGACGCCGTCGCCGAGGACCTCGCACCCGACGAGCAGGAAGTCGTGCTGCGTTTCCTGACGGGGGTCACCGCGACCCTGGACGCCTTCGCCAACGGGTAGCGGCGTCTCGAACCGCGGCCGTGAAGGTGAGCGGCCGCGGTCGGTCGGGTCACCGCGATTAGGGTGACGGCCGTGTCTGATCCTGTCGGCGACCTGGACGTGCTCGACCCTTCCCTGCGTGAGCTGGCGGCAGAGTACGGCATCGCGGTCGACTACTGGGACTGGAAGGGTGTGCATGTCGTGGTCCCTGCGGAGACGATCAGGGCCGTGCTGGCGGCGCTCGACGTCGACGCGAGCAGCTCCGATGCGGCCTGGGCGGCGGTCCGCCAGCGACGCGAGGCCCCCTGGCGGCGGCTGCTGCCCCCGGTGATCGTGACCCAGGAGCGCAGTCAGACCACCGTCGAGGTCCATGTCCCCGACGGTCAGCCCGTCGAGGTCTGGCTCGAGATGGAGACCGGTGAGCACCACGACAGCCTGCAGCAGACAGAAGACCGGAACCCGCCGCGCGAGATCGACGGCGTGCGCACCAGAGAGGCGACCTTCGCGCTGCCCGAGGACCTGCCGCTGGGCTACCACCGACTGCACGCGCGCTCCTGGACCGACGACGGGACGGAACTGACCGCGAACGCCGGCCTGATCATTACCCCGCGGTGGGTGGGGCTACCGCCGTCGCTGGGGCAGAACACCGCGTGGGGCCTGGCCACCCAGCTTTACAGCGTCACCTCGGGCCAGTCCTGGGGCACCGGCGATCTGAGTGACCTGACCGACCTCGGGGTCTGGGCGGGTGTCCAGCACGGGGCCGACTACGTGCTGATCAACCCGCTGCACGCCGCCGAACCCGTCCCGCCGATGGAACCCTCGCCGTACCTTCCGACGTCACGCCGGTTCGCGAACCCGATCTACCTGCGGCCCGAACGGATCGCCGAGTTCGTCGGGTTGTCGGCCACCGACCGGGCCCGCGTCGATGAGCTGCGGCGCGACGTGGCCGATCGGACCCACGGCCGGGTCGATCGCGACGCCAGCTGGGCCGCCAAGCGGGCCGCGCTGGAGCTGATCTTCGCCGTACCCCGGACGCCGGGCCGCGAGCTCGCCCTGGCGGGCTACCAGGGGCGGGAGGGCCGGGGGTTGACCGACTACGCGACCTGGGCTGCGCTGGCGGAGGCCCACGGGCCGGACTGGACGGCCTGGCCGGCGGAGCTGCAGCACCCCGACGCCGACGGCGTGACCGCGTTCCGCAACGCCCACCCGTCGGCGGTGGCCTTCCACTGCTGGCTCCAGTGGGTCCTCGACGAGCAGCTGGCCGAGACCCAGCAGACCCTGCGGCGCAACGGGCTCGGGCTCGGGGTGATGGCCGACCTCGCGGTCGGGGTGCACCCGCGCGGGGCGGACGCGTGGGCGCTGCAGGAGACCTACGCAACCGGGATCGCCGTGGGTGCGCCGCCCGACCCCTTCAACCAGAACGGGCAGAGCTGGGCCCAGCCGCCGTGGCGGCCCGACGTGCTCGCCGAGGCCGGGTACGCGCCGTACCGTCGGTTGGTCTCCACGGTGCTGCGCCACTCCGGTGGCATCCGCGTCGACCACGTGATCGGGCTGTTCCGGCTGTGGTGGATCCCCGCCGGCGGGCTCCCGACGGCCGGCACCTACGTCCGCTACGACCACGAGGCGATGATCGGGATCCTCGCGCTGGAGGCGCACCGGGCGGAGGCGGTCGTGGTGGGGGAGGACCTCGGTACCGTCGAGCCGTGGGTACGGGTCTACCTGCGCGAACGCGGGATCCTCGGCACCTCGATCTTGTGGTTCGAGTTCGACCACGACGGCGAGCCGGACGACCAGGGCCGGGCTCGACCGCTGGTCGCGGAACGCTGGCGCGAGTACTGCCTGGCGTCGGTCACCACGCACGACCTGCCCCCGTCGGCCGGCTACCTGGCCGGGGACCACGTGCGGCTGCGCGACGAACTCGGTCTGCTTACCCGGCCGGTGGCCGAGGAGCTGGCCATCGACCAGGCGGAGCAGCAGGCCTGGTTGGACGAGCTCCGCCGCGTCGGGCTGCTGCCGGCCGTGTCGAACGCAGACGAGCCCGGTGCGGGTGCGGACCTCGACGTCCGCGCGACGGTCGAAGCCCTGCACCGCTACCTCAGCCGGACGCCGTCACGGTTGCGCTGCGTCGCGTTGACCGACGCGGTCGGGGACCGGAGCACCCAGAACCAACCGGGCACGGTCGATGAGTACCCCAACTGGCGGGTGCCCCTGACTGGGCCGGACGGTCGACCGCTGTCGTTGGAGGATGTGTTCGCCGACGAACGGGCGGCGACCCTGGCCGACGTGGTGGCCGGCCGCCGCCCGTAGACCGAGTGATTTCTGCTGACGACAGGAGATATCGCTCGGTCAGCGGCCGCCGGGGCCGATCAGACCCTCCCGCTGGGCCTTCAGGACGCCGTCGGCCTCGGCTTGGGTGAGCTTTCCGTCGGTGACCGCCCGGGCGATCCGCCGCGTGAACGCGGCCGTCCGCTCGGTGTTGCGCGCGCTCCGGATCTCCGCCAACGCAGCGCTGACCTTGGTCTCGTCGACCCCGAGCTTGCTGGCCAGGGCCGTGGCCAGGGCGGCTTGGCGGGCGCTCGGGTCGGGCTTGGTGCCGCCGCTCGGTGCCGCGCTGGGCGCACCGCTCGGCTTGAGCTCGGCACGGGCCTCGGTCAGTGCGGTCGTGACCTCGGCCTGGCTGACCCCGAGCTTGGTGGCCAGCTGGGTGACCAGCTCGCCGCGCAGGCCGCGACCGTGGTTGCCGTGCGAGCCTCTGTGCTGTCTGCCGCCGTTCGGAGCGCCACCCGGAGCCCCGCTGGGCACGGCACTCGGGGTGGCGCTCGGGGTTGGGCTGGTGCTCGGGTCGGCGTTCGCCAGGCTGACGGCGGTCACGCTGCCGCCGAGGGCGAGCACGCCTGCGGTGATCAGGGCGGCGGTGCGGGCACGGGGACGAGGCATCGGTGCAGGTCCAATCAGGATGGGTCGGCGTGGATGCTGATGACTGTCCGGTCACCACCTGGCTACCGCCTGGCGAGAACCTGGCCGCAGCCTGTGGTCGGCTGTGAACTGAACCATCTCGCGGTCAGCGCGTGGGTCCGGGTCGAGGTGGACGCCGCGCGCCAGGGGTGGGCCGGGCTGCGAGGATGGGTCGGTGCCCAGGGCTGATTCGGTGTCGCTCCCCGCCACCTCGAGCGGCGGGGGCGAGAGCGTGCGTACGGTGCTCATCGCCTTCGGCGCCAACCTGTTGATCGCGATCGCCAAGTCGGTCGCCGCCGGTCTGACCGGCTCAGCGGCGATGCTGGCCGAGGCCGCGCACTCGTGGGCCGACACGGGCAACGAGATCTTCCTGTTGTTCGCCCAGCGGCGCGGTGACCGCGAGCGCGACGCGTCGCACCCGATGGGGTACGGCAGAGAAAGCTACGTCTGGTCGATGTTTGCGGCGTTCGGACTCTTCACCGCCGGCGCCGTGGTCTCGATCTGGCACGGCGTGACCGAACTGCTGCACCCCGGGCAGGCGCAGGACTTCCTGGTTGCCTACGTCGTGCTCGCCGTCGCCTTCGTCCTGGAGGGGATCTCGTTCCTGCAGGCCTTCCGGCAGGCGCACCGGCAGGCCGAACGGCTCGAGCTGGAGACCCTCGAGCACGTGCTGCAGTCGTCCGACTCGACGTTGCGGGCCGTGTTCGCCGAGGACGCCGCCGCCCTGGTCGGGCTGGTGATCGCCGCGCTCGGCGTCGGTCTGCACCAACTGACCGGTTCGGTGGTGCCCGACGCGCTCGGGTCGATCGCGGTCGGCGTGCTGCTCGGGGTGGTGGCGGTGATCCTGATCGACCGCAACCGACGCTTCCTCGTGGGGGTGCAGATCCCGGCCGGTATCCGTGAGCAGCTGCTGGGTGAACTGCTCAAGGACGAGAACGTCGACCGGGTCACCTATCTGCACGCCGAGTTCGTCGGCTCGGCGCGGCTCTACGTCGTGGCGGCGGTCGACATCATCGGTGACGAGATCGAGTCCGGTCTCGCCCGCCGGCTGCGGGCGGTGGAGGCTCGGCTGGAGGCCCACCCCAACATCGAGGAGGCCGTCATCACGCTGTCCACCTCCGAGGAGCCGTCGCTGACCTGAGTCCGACGCGGCACGGCCCGCGACCTTCGGGCCCACGATGACGTCATCGCCCTAGTCCTCGGGGTCGGGCTCGCCCAGGTCGGTGGGGTCGACGGCCGGGTCGTTGACCATGGTGCCGTCGTCGGCGCCGGTCTGGCTGGTCGTGCCGGCGTCGTAGCTCGCGTTCTGCAGCTCGTCGTCCTCGGTCGTGCTGGTGGTGCGTGCGTCGTCGGGAATCTGTGGCGAAGTCATGGCTCACTGTCTCAGCCCGTAGCGCCACCCGTGACGCAGCCCGGTGAGTCGGTGACTCCCGGGTCGGTCAGAACGGGGCAGTGAGGTCAGCCAGGCTTCGCCAGCGCAGGGGCAGCACGTTCCAGCTCGCGTCGAGCGTCCCCGCACTGAGCCGGCCGCGCAGTCGGAGATGGTGCGGGGTCTCGACGGCCACGACCAGGGCCTCGAAGGTGTCCGGGTCGGTCCAGCCGCCGGTGGCCAGATAAGGACTCGTCACGTCCGGCCAGGACCCGACCCGGCCGTCGATGACGACCGTGCCGCCGTCGTCGATCGTCAGGGCGAACCCGGCGTCGGTCGTGGTCACGGTGACACCGGTCAGGGCGGGGTTGTCCTCGGTCGGCTGGTGGGTGAACCGCCACGGTCCCGACTGCGACGGTTCGGCGGTTCCGGACCACGGCCGTACCTCGGCCTCGGCCAGGCGTCGGGTCAGCCGCGCGGCGGCGTCGTCGTCGGGGGGCAGCGGGTCGGCCGCAAAGGCCGGCAGGAGCACCTCCCAGACGGCGTCGAGCTCAGCCTGCATCCGCTCGGTGGCCGCGGTGATCACCACCACGGCGTCGTGCTCGGGACTCATGATGCAGAACTGCCCGAACGCCCCGTCCCCCCGCACGGCCCCGTGCCGGCATTGCCAGAACTGATAGCCGTAGCCCTGCTGCCAGTCGACGTCACCGTCGTTCATCGAGTTGTCGACCAGGGCTGAGGTGGCCCGCGCCGCCCAGCCGGCGGGTAGCAGCTGCTCGCCCCGCCAGACTCCGTCGTTCATGATCAACAAGCCGAAGCGGGCGATTGCCTCGGTGCGGACGTGCAGGCCCGTGAAGCCCAGGTCGCGGCCGTCGGCGGTCTGTTGCCACGCGGCGGGTCCTACCCCGATCGGGTCGAAGAGCCGCGGCCGCAGGTAGTCGACCAGCCGCTCGCCTGTGTGCTGCTGGGTGAGGTCCGCGGCCATGAAGGTGGCGCCGTTGTCGTACACGAACCAGGTGCCCGGCGGCTCCTCCGGCTCGTAGTCGAAGAACCCGGCCTCCATCTGGTCCGGTCGAGCGAGCATCGAGACCAGCGAGTCGGTTCGGTGGCCGGTCGACATGCTCAGCACCTGGTGGACGGTCAAGGACCTGGCCCGCGGACCCGCGTCGACCGCCGCCTCGGGAAACGATTCGGCGATGCGGTCGTCGAGGGCGAAGTGCCCGGCGGCGACCGCGAGCCCGACCGCCGTCGAGGTGAAACTCTTGCTGAGCGAGTAGAGCAGCTGGACACCGTCGCGGTGGTACGGCGTCCACCACCCCTCCGCCACCACGTGGCCATGTCGGATGATCATCAGGCTGTGCGGCTCGAGGCCGTCGGTCTCCAGCCGATCCATCAGGGCCTCGATCGCCGCGGACGGCAGACCTTGCTCTTCGGGTGTGCTGCGGGGGAGATCGTCGTCGGTCACTGCGTGAGCCTTTCACGTCGAGCTCGGATCACGGGAGGGCGTGCACGTCATCGACGACGTGCACGGCCGCCGCCATCGGTCGCCCCGCCCCGAGAGCCTGCAGCAACGGCGCGGCCGGCAGCTGGTCCGACCAATACGTGCGTCCGACCAGCCAGATCGGGGCGACCTGGTGCGGGGAGGCCGCGTAGTAGTTCTCGGTCGCCGCTTGGAAGATCTCCTGCACCGTCCCCGCTGCCCCAGGGAGCACGACGATCCCACCACGACACCGGTGCAGCAGGCTGTCCTCGCGCAGCGCGTTACCGAAGTACTTGGCGATCGAGGTGGCGAACGCGTTCGGCGGCTCGTGGCCGTAGAACCAGGTCGGGATGCCGACGCTGGTCCCGGGCCGGTCGGCGTAGCGCGACCGCACGGCCAGGGCGACCCGTACCCACGCGTCGACATCCGGGCGGAACGACGGCACGGTGGCCAGGACGTCGACCGCCGTCTCCAGCTCTTCGTCGCGCTCGTGGGCCAGGTAGGCGCCGAGATTCGCCGCCTCCATCGCGCCCGGGCCGCCACCGGTCAGCACCGTACGACCGGCTCGGGCGAGCCGCCGTCCGAGCCGCGCGGCGTCCAGATAACCCGGTTCACCCCGCAACAACGCGTGCCCGCCCATGACCCCCACGACCGCGGCGGAGTCGACGTCGGCGAGCGCGTCGTTCAGGGCCTCGCCGATCGCGTGGTCGTGCAGGCTGGTGGCCAGGGTCGGGGCAACCTCCTTGCGGCGGTGGGTCCGAGACCAGGCGTAGACCATCGCGTCGAGACTCTGCGCGTACGTCGCCCCGCCCAACAGCTCGTCCGCGGCGTAGAGCCGCGGCCGGTAGGGGTCGAACGGCAGGTCCGGCAGCGCCGGGAAGAGCAGTGCACCGTGGGCGCTCAGCCATGCCTGGGTCGCCCGGTCGAGCTGGCAGCCGAGGAACACCGCCCCGTGCGGGTCGACGGCACGTAAGACCTGGCCCCGCTCGCGCAGGTCCACCGACTGCACGAACCAGCCGGCCAGGGCCGACGTCTCAGCGACCTGGTGGTCGAACGCCGCCAGCGACTCGATCTCCAGGCTCTGTCGACTCACCCGGTCATTCTCGGCACCACCGCTCGATCGGCCCACCCAGGGTCGGGGACCGTGCGCGAAAACCAGCAGGAGACAGCGCCTTTCCCGGGTTCGCCTTGAGGTCACACCGAGGTCGCCGACTTAGCGTCAGCCAGAGCGTCGGATCGTTCCGGCGCCCCTTCCCCCGAGGAGCCGACCATGATCGCCGTGACCCGCCCGACCGTCCTGGACCGGGAGGACATGCCGGCCCACCCCTCGCAGCTGCCATGCGGTCGCTGCGGCGAGATCTGGGGCGAGCATTCGACCTCATCAGCCGAGGGTCACGGCTTCGTCCGTCCTGGTCTGCCCCGCGGGTACGCCTTCGTCGACGACCTGCGAGCGAGCCACCGGTTCGCGTTCTTGACCGGGCGCTCCGAAGGGCCGGCGCGGGTCGTGCGTCGCGTCGATCCCTGTCACGCCGACCACCTCGTCCGCATCGAGTCCGCAGCCGACGGTTTCGAGGCGGCCACGCACTGGCTCCGTACCAGCACGATCGTCCGGCTGTTCGAAGGTTGATCGACGACGTCACCGTCCGAGCCTGGAACACTGGCCGCATGCGTGACGTGGTGGTCCTGGGTAGCACGGGCTCGATCGGGACCCAGGCCCTGGAGGTGGTGACCGCCCACCCGGGCCGCTTCCGGATCGTCGCCCTGGCGGCCGGGGGTAGTGACGTCCCGCTGCTCGCCCGCCAGGTGCTGGACTTTGGCCCCCGGGTCGTCGCGCTCCGGCAGGCGACCGCCGTTCAGGACCTGCAGCTCGCGCTCTACGCCGAGGCCACCCGTCGTGGCTGGTCGGAGGGCAACTGGCAGCTGCCTCGGATCCTCGCCGGACCCCAGGCGGCCACCGACGTCGCGCGCACCCCGTGCGACGTGGTGCTGAACGGCATCACCGGATCGGCCGGGCTCGAACCGACGCTGGCCGTGCTGGCCACCGGTTCGACCCTGGCGCTGGCCAATAAGGAGTCGCTGGTGGTCGGGGGGCCGCTGGTGCTCCGGGCGGCTGCGCCCGACCAGATCGTGGCCGTGGACTCCGAGCACTCCGCCCTGGCCCAGTGCCTGCGTGGCGGGACGGCCGCGGAGGTCGACCGACTCGTGCTGACCGCCAGCGGGGGACCCTTCCGCGGCTGGAGCCGAGAGCAGATGGCCGGTGTCACCCCGCAGCAGGCCCTCGCCCACCCGACCTGGGACATGGGTCGGGTGATCACAACCAACTCCGCCACCCTGGTCAACAAGGGGCTGGAGGTGCTCGAGGCGCACCTGCTCTACGGCGTCCCGCTGGACCGGATCGACGTGGTCGTGCACCCGCAGTCGATGGTCCACTCGATGGTGCAGTTCCGCGACGGGTCGACGCTGGCCCAGTGCAGTCCGCCCACCATGTTGCTGCCGATCGCCCTTGGCCTGAGCTGGCCCGAGCGGCTGGCCGGCGTCGCCCCGTCCTGCGACTGGACGACCGCCAGCAGTTGGACCTTCGAGCCGCTGGATCCGAAGGCGTTCCCGGCGGTCGACCTGGTCAAGCGGGCCGGGACGATCGGCGGTACGGCCCCGGCCGTGCTGAACGCGGCCAACGAGGAGTGCGTCGACGCGTTCCACGAGCGTCGGATCGGCTTCCTGGACATCCTCGACGTGATCACCGCGGTGCTGGACGAGCACTGCGCGGACCAGCCGGGGAACGCCGATCCCGACGTACCATCGATTCTGGTCGGTACCGCCGACCTCGACCTCGCTGCCGTGCTCGCCGCCGACCGGTGGGCCCGAGAGCGGGCCGCCGAGGTCTGCGCGGCCCGCCCCGCCACTACCCAGGAACCCGCGTGAAGGACTAGGCCCGATGACCCCGCTCGAGATCGTCATCTACATCAGCGGCGCGGTGCTGTTCTTCGCCCTCGTGATGGCCTCCATCGCCCTGCACGAGATCGGGCACCTGATCCCGGGCAAGCTTTTCGGGGTCAAGACCACCCAGTACTTCGTGGGCTTCGGCAGGACGCTGTTCAGCAAGAAGGTTGGGGAGACCGAGTACGGCGTCAAGGCTGTGCCGCTCGGCGGATACGTCCGCTTCGTCGGCATGTATCCCCCCAGCAGGTCCCATCCCGGCCAGGTGCGAGCCGCCCGGACCGGCATCGTCCAGACCATGGCCGACCAGGCGCGCGCCGCGGAATGGGAGGACATCCGGCCCGAGGACGACGGGCGGCTGTTCTATCAGAAAAGGTCCTGGCAGAAGCTGATCATCATGGCCTCCGGGCCGATCATGAACATCCTGCTGGCCTTCTTCCTGCTCTGGGGACTCACCGGCATCTACGGCCTGCCGCGTCAGACCTTGACCATCAACACGGTCAGCGAGTGCGTCGTGCCCGCGACCCGCCCCGACCAGACCTGCCAGGCGGGTGATCCAACGACGCCCGCGTACCAGATGGGCATCCGGCCCGGCGACGTGATCCAGTCCTTCAACGGCACCCGGGTCGACAGCTGGGATCAGATGTCGGGGGTCATCCGCGACAACCTCGACCGGCCGGCCCAGGTCACCGTCGTCCGGGGTGGGGAGCCCGTGACCCTGCCCGAGGTGCCCACGGTCATCACCGGGGTCCCGGACCGATGGGACCCCTCGAAGCTGGTCCAGGCCGGTTTCCTCGGCGTCAGCCCGGTCAGGCAGATCGAGCGCGGCGGTCCGCTGGTCGTGCTCGACGACATGTGGGGGATGACCGAGCAATCCGCGTACGCCATCGTCCGGTTCCCGGCGAAGGTCTATCACGTCGCGGCCGACCTGGTCACCGGTCAACCCCGCGACGTCAACGGTCCGATGAGCATCGTCGGCGCCAGCCGCGTCGCGGGCGAGGTCGCCGCCACCGATCAGCTGCCGGCCGCGACCAAGGTGGCGCAGGGGGTTGCCCTGCTCGGTTCGGTGAACCTGTTCGTTGGCCTGTTCAACTTCGTCCCGCTGCTGCCCCTGGACGGCGGCCACATCGCCGGAGCGATCTACGAGGCCGTCAAACGGTCCCTCGCCCGGTGGCGCGGCCGGGCCGACCCGGGCCACGTCGACACGGCCAAGATGCTGCCGGTCGCCTACGTCATCGGGGCGGTGATCGCCCTGTCCGGCTTCGTGCTGATCCTGGCCGACATCATCGACCCGATCCGGTTGTTCTGACCGCTCCAGTCTGACCAGGGTCGACGTTCCCGCGGGAACGTCGCAAACTGTCAGAGTTCCCTTCTACGTTCGACCTGTCCGGTGACGACGCCGGCGGCGAGACGGGGGAGCGCAGATGTCCAGGCAGGAGCTGAAGCAGAAGGCGGGCGAGGTTGGTCGACAGGAGGCCATCGATCGGGACCGAGCGGACGTGCTGGCAGGTCGGATCTGCGTGAGTGCCGCCGAAGCGGCGCAGTCTGAGTGCCAGCTGTTGGAGCTGATCGGGGAGTTCGACGCCGGCGACGCGGTCCGCTGGTGGGACGGGGTGAAGTCGGTGGCCCACTGGCTGAGCTGGGCGTGTTCAATGTCGGCAGGTACCGCCCGGGAGCACGTCCGGGTCGCGCGGGCGCTCCGCCGGATGCCGACGATCCGCGAGGCCTTCCGCTCCGGCCGGCTCTCCTATTCCAAGATCCGCGAGGTCACCCGCGTCGTCGACGTGGTCGACGAGGCTCATCTGTGCGGTCTGGCGTTGACGGCCACCGCGTCCCAGCTGAGCCGGATGGTCGCCGCCTTCCGCGCCGCGGACGGCACCCGGATCGCCCAGGAGCCCAAGCGCCAGCTCCGATGGCAGGTGCGAGAGGACGGCATGGTCGAGGTCCGCGTGCGGCTGCCGGCCGAGGAGGCCGCCGTGCTCCAGTGCGCACTGGCCGCGGCCGAGGACCAGTTCGGCGAACCGCCGCCCGCTCCCGGCGACGCGCCAACGGAACGCCCGTACTCACGGGTCGATGCGCTGCTCGACGTCGCACACAGCTTTGTGGCCGCTGTGCCGCAGGACCGGTCAGGTGAGGATCGCACCCTCGTCGTGGTGCAGGTCGCGGCCGAGCAGCTGGCACCGGGAGCCGATAGCGAAGACGTTCTTGCGGGAACGTCGGATCGGCGTCAGCCCACCTGCCACGTTGCCGGGGCCGGTCCCGTCGAAACGGCCACGGCGCAACGACTGGCTTGCGACGCCGACGTGATCGGCGCCGTCGTCGACCGGTACGGCGAGGTCCTCGCCCTGGGCCGTACCCGACGCCTGGTCTCCCGGGCGCAACGCCGGGCCCTGATGATTCGCGACGGAATGTGTCGCTATCCGGGCTGTCATCAGACCCACCACCTCAAGGCCCATCACGTCCGTCCGTGGGCTGCGGGCGGTCCGACCGACCTCGACAACCTCGTGCTGCTCTGTCAGTGGCACCACACCGCCGTCCACGAGGGACGGATGTCGATGCGGCGAACGCCGGGCTCCGGGGCAGGCTGGGTCGTCACGCACGCCGACGGCAGCCCGGTGCTGCCCTGGCACCTGGCCGACGCCCTGCCGCACCAGCTGATCGACGATCTCGCCCGACGACGGCGAGACCGGGCGGCGGCCCAGGCCGAGGTGCGGTTCGACGACGGCGCCGCCCGGGTCATCCGCCCCGGCTGGGCGGGTGAACAGTTCGACCTGCGGGCCTGTGTCGACGTGTTGTTCGCCATGTCGGGGAGCCAGGAGCGGCGAGCAGCCTGAGGTGCGGGACTACGCTGAGCGATGCCGGGTTCGTGATACCGCCCGGAGCCCATCGGTCGAGAGATTGGTCTCATGAGCGTTGCCCTCGGTATGCCAGCCCTGCCCCCACCCACTCTGGCTCCGCGTCGCAAGACCCGGCAGATCCAGGTCGGCAAGGTGTCGGTGGGTGGTGACGCCCCGGTCAGCGTGCAGTCGATGACCACCACGCTGACCTCCGACATCAACGCGACCCTGCAGCAGATCGCCGAGCTGACCGCGACCGGCTGCGACATCGTCCGGGTCGCCGTCCCCAGCCAGGACGACGCCGACGCGCTCCCGGCCATCGCCGCCAAGAGCCAGATCCCGGTGATCGCCGACATCCACTTCCAGCCGAAGTACGTCTTCGCCGCCATCGACGCCGGGTGCGCTGCGGTCCGGGTGAACCCCGGCAACATCCGTGCCTTCGACGACCAGGTCAAGGAGATCGCCCGCGCCGCCCACGACCGCGGCACCTCGATCCGGATCGGAGTCAACGCCGGCTCGCTCGACAAGCGGCTGCTGGCCAAACACGGCAAGGCGACCCCGGAGGCGCTGGTGGAGTCGGCGCTGTGGGAGGCGAGTCTGTTCGAGGAGCACGGCTTCCGTGACTTCAAGATCAGCGTCAAGCACAACGACCCGGTGATCATGGTCCGCGCCTACGAGCTGCTCAGTGAGGCCTGCGACTACCCGCTGCACCTCGGGGTGACCGAGGCCGGCCCTGCCTTCCAGGGCACGATCAAGTCGGCCGTGGCGTTCGGTGCCCTGCTGTCGCGGGGGATCGGGGACACGATCCGGGTGTCGCTCTCGGCCCCGCCGGTTGAGGAGGTCAAGGTCGGCATCCAGATCCTGCAGTCGCTCAACCTGCGTCCACGCAAGCTCGAGATCGTCTCCTGCCCGTCGTGCGGCCGCGCCCAGGTCGACGTCTACAAGCTGGCCGAAGAGGTCACCGCCGGGCTCGAGGGGCTGACCGTGCCGCTCCGGGTGGCCGTGATGGGCTGCGTGGTGAACGGTCCCGGTGAGGCCCGCGAGGCCGACCTCGGGGTCGCCTCCGGCAACGGCAAGGGCCAGATCTTCGTCAAGGGCGAGGTGATCAAGACGGTCAAGGAGTCCGAGATCGTCGAGACCCTGATTGAGGAGGCCATGCGGCTCGCCGACTCGATGCCCGACATCGGGGACGAGAACGCAGTGGCCGGCGCCCAGGTCATGGTTGGCTGAGCCCACCGGGTCAGGATCGGGTGCGGGGGTGGTCGGGTGAGCGAGCTGGCGATCGATGCCGATGTGCGGGTCCTCGGTCACGCTGACCTCGCCGACGTCGTCCGGGTGGTGTCGGCCGACCCCCTCGCCAACGTCTTCGTCGCGTCGCGCGTCCGCAGTGCCGGGGTCGACCCGGTCAACCTCGGCTGTCCGTTGTGGGGCTACGAGCGGAACGGGGTGCTGCGGTCGTTGTGCCACGCCGGCTCCAATCTCGTCCCGGTCGGGGCCGATGCCGCTGCGTTGGACGCCTTCGCCGACTTCGCCGGACCGCACCGGGTGTCCTCGTCGATCCTTGGCCCGGCCGAGCAGGCCCTGGGGCTCTGGCAACGGCTCGCCGACCGGTGGGGGCCTCGGTGGTCGGAGGTGCGCGAGGTGCGTCGACGGCAGCCCGTGATGGCCATCTCCGCCGACCCGTCGGTCCTCTCGGATCCCCGTGTTCGGCGGGTGACCCTTGACCACTGGGACAGCTATTTCCACGCCGCGGTGAAGATGTACACCGAAGAGGTCGGGGTCTCCCCGATCCAGGGCAACCCGGCCGGCTACCGCTACTACGTCCGGCAGCTGATCACCTCGGGCCGGGCCTTCGCCGCCTTCGACGGCAACAAGGTCATCTTCAAGGCCGACCTCGGTTCGGTCTCGGCTCTGGTCGCCCAGGTGCAGGGCGTCTGGCTGACCCCCGAGCTGCGCGGCCAGCACCTGGCGGCACCCATGATGTCGACGGTCGTGCAGCTGGCTCGGACCATGGCTCCGACGGTCTCGCTCTACGTCAACGACTTCAATCTGCCGGCGCGGGCGACGTACGCCCGGGTCGGGTTCGCCGAGGTCGGCACCTTCGCCACGATCCTCTACTGACGCAGGTGGGAATGGGTTGGAGCAGCTGTCGCCTTCGCCGTTAGGGTCTGACGGTGATCACCCGCATGTCCGAGCTGTTCGTCCGCACGCTCCGAGAGGATCCCGTCGACGCCGAGGTCCCCAGCCACCGGTGGCTGGTGCGCGCGGGGTACGTCCGCCGCGTCGCGCCGGGCATCTACAGCTGGCTGCCGCTGGGCCTGAAGGTGCTGCGTAACGTCGAGCGCATCGTCCGGGAGGAGATGGACGGCATCGGCGCCCAGGAGGTGCACCTGCCCGCCTTGCTGCCGCGGGAGCCCTACGAGATCACGAACCGGTGGACCGAGTACGGCCCGAACCTGTTCCGGCTGCAGGACCGCAAGGGCGGGGACTACCTGCTCGGCCCGACCCACGAAGAGATCTTCGCCCTGCTGGTCAAGGACCTCTACTCCTCCTACAAGGACCTGCCGCTCTCGCTCTACCAGGTGCAGGCCAAGTACCGCGACGAAGCCCGTCCCCGCGCCGGGATCCTGCGCGGACGCGAGTTCGTGATGAAGGACTCCTACTCCTTCGACATCGACGAGGCGGGACTGCAGAAGTCCTACGACCTGCACCGGGACGCCTACGTCAAGATCTTCGACCGCCTCGGCTTCGCCTACGTGATCGTCTCGGCGATGTCGGGGGCGATGGGCGGGTCGCGCAGCGAGGAGTTCCTCGCCGTGGCGCAGTACGGCGAAGACACCTTCGTGCAGTCCGACGGCGGGTACGCCGCCAACGTCGAGGCCGTCCGGCTACCGGCCGCGGAGCCGGTGGCCTACGACGACGCCCCGGCCGCCCACGTCGAGGACACCCCTGACACCCCGACCATCGACAGCCTGGTCGCGGTGGCCAACGAGCGGGTGCCGCGCTCCGACCGGCCCTGGACCGCGGCCGACACCTTGAAGAACGTCGTGGTGATGGTCCGCGGGGTCGACGGCAACCGGGCACCGCTGGTGATCGGGCTGCCCGGCGACCGGCAGGTCGACACCAAGCGGCTCGACGCCCAGCTCGAACCCGCCGAGGTCGAGGACTTCACCGAGGCCGACTTCGCGGCGTACCCCGCGCTGGTCAAGGGATACATCGGCCCGCAGGCGCTGGGCGAGGGATCGGTGAGCAAGATCCGTTTCGTGGTCGACCCGCGGGTCAGCACCGGCACCCGGTGGGTCACCGGAGCCAACGAGCCGGGTCGGCACGTGTTCGACCTGGTGGCGGGCCGCGACTTCACCCCCGACGCGATCCTGGACGTGGCTGAGGTCAGGGCGGGTGACCCGTCGCCGGACGGCAGTGGGCCGCTCCGGCTGGCGCGCGGGATCGAGATGGGCCACATCTTCCAGCTGGGCACCAAGTACGCCGAGGCGCTCGGGCTCAAGGTGCTCGACGAGAACGGCAAGCTCGTCACGGTGACCATGGGTTCCTACGGCATCGGCGTCTCGCGCGCGGTGGCCGCCGTGGCCGAGGGCACCTGCGACGAGAAGGGTCTGAGCTGGCCGCGCGAGGTCGCGCCGTTCGACGTGCACATCGTCGCGGCCGGCAAGGACGCCACGATCATGGAGGCTGCGGCCCACCTGGCCCGAGACCTCGACGATGCCGGGGTGCTCGTGCTGCTGGACGACCGGAAGGCGAGTCCGGGCGTGAAGTTCGCCGACTCCGAGATCCTGGGGATGCCTACCATCGTGGTCGTGGGCCGGGGGTTGGCCGACCGTGAGGTGGAGCTGCGGGACCGGGCCAGCGGGGAGCGGGAGAACGTCTCCCTCGACGACATCCTGGGTCGCGTGATCACCGTCGTGCACGGGAAAGTGTGATTACGGCGGGACTCCAGATCTCGCTCGCCGCGGTGATCTTCGTGGTGGTTTGCGCGTTCGCGGCGGGCTGGGTTGACGCCGTGGTGGGTGGAGGTGGGCTGATCCAGCTGCCGGCGTTGCTGATCGGGCTCCCCACCGACACCGCGCCGGCGTCCATCCTCGGCACCAACAAGGTGTCGTCGGTCTGGGGCACGCTGACCAGCTCGATCACCTACGCCGTCAAGATCAGACCAGACTGGCGCACGATTGTCCCGCTGGTGATCATGGCCGGCGCCGGGTCTACCGGCGGTGCGCAGCTGGCGAAGTTCCTGCCCAAGGACTACTTCACCCCGATCGTCCTGGTGGCGCTGGTCGTGGTCGGGACCTACACCTGGCGCAAGCCCGAGCTGGGCCTGCGCACCCAGATGAAGCACAGTGGGGGGCACCACTACGGCCGGACGGCGGCGATCGGGTTGGGGGTCGGGGCCTACGACGGGATCCTCGGCCCGGGTACGGGCTCGTTCTTCGTGATCTTGCTGGTCTCCGTGCTGGGTTACGGGTTCCTCGAGGCGAGCGCCAAGGCCAAGATCGCCAACCTGACCACGAACCTGGCCGCCATCGCCGTGTTCGGTGTGCACGGATCGGTGATCTGGAAGCTCGGGCTGATCATGGGCGCCGCCAACCTGGCCGGCGGCTTCCTCGGAGCCCGGATGGCGCTGCGGCACGGCAACGGGTTCGTTCGCACCGTGTTCCTCGTCGTGGTCGCGGCCCTGATCCTCAAACTGGCCTATGACACGCTTCGCCGGTTCGTCGGCTGACCGAGGGCACAGGCACGGGCAGGGGTCGGACGAGGGTTCGGTTCAGGCCGGCCAGCCCGGCCAGGCGGCGACCCCGGCGCCCCGGGCCAACGCCGTACCGGTGGCGTCGCTGAACTGGGAGAGGGCGACCGCGTGCACGGCCGGGGTCGTCGCGGCCGCAACGAAGCGTCCGAGATGTGGCTGCACGGCCAGCTCGAGCCGACGGGCCAGGGCCGTCGCGCTCGCCGTGCCGGTGACGCGCACCGGCAACCCGTACGCCGGTTCGGCGGCGGCCGGTTCGAGGCCGGCCGCGTGCACCAGCCGGGTGAGCCGGTCACGCAGCTTCCGGTAGTCCAGCAGCCGGGCCAGCAGCTGCGTGCCCAGGGCGGAGGACTCCGAGACGCTGCCCACCGCGGCCTTGTAGCCGTAGAGCATGGCGTGCGTCGCCGCCAGCAGGTCCTGCTCCGCCTCGGACTCGGTCCACGGGATGAGCACCGGGCGGCTCGACCCGGTGATCGGCTTCGGGGGGTCGGCGTCGTCCAACGCGGTGGCGTAGCCCTGGGCCGCCTCCGCGAGCGAGGCGTGCAGCAGGCTGGTGAAGCCGACTGAGGACGCCGCGGCCTTTCGGTGGCCGCTCACCGCTGTCGTCTCCGCTGTACGCAGCGCCGTCAGGTCAGCGGTCAGCGAGCTGCGCGGACGGCTGGACGCCGAGGGCGAGGTCGTCGGGCTCGGGGACGCCGACGGCAGCGGACGACTGGTCGGCTCGGCGCTGCGCAGCGCGGCGAGGTGCTGGCGGTGCCCGTCCCGGACCGCCCGCAGGAGACGTCGGCGCGCAGCGGAGAGGGCGGCGGCGTCGGGATGGTCCAGTGCGGCGATGGTCAACGTGAGCAACCGCTGCTCGGACCGGGCGGCGGCGGCGGTGGTGGCGTCCGGCGTTGGAGTGACGGACGCGGGGGCCGTACCGGTCGAGCCGCTTGGCCGCCCACCGGAGCCCGACGACGAGCGGGAGGGTGGCGGGGATGGCCGGTCCCCGCTGCATGCGACCAGCCCGGCCCCGGCCATCCCGAACACCAGGCCGTGGGCGAGCAGGGACCGACGCGACGTAGGTGCTCCGGAGCTGATGTGGGCCCCGGCGACCGTGGTGGGTGCGTGGGGGCGCGTCATCACCTCCAGACCCTACCTGTCCGGCCGTGGAAGAATGGTGGGCTACAACTGCTCGTACAACTGGATCGAGGACGGCACGATGCTCAACGACCGGATAGCCGCGCTGGTGGAACCGGTGCTGGTGCCGTACGCCTTGGAGCTCGAGGAGATCGACGTCCGACCCGCCGGCAAGCGCCGCGTGGTCAAGATCGTGGTGGACGGCGACGGACCCAAGGGTCGGGGCCCGCTGCTGGACGACATCGCCGCGGCGACCCGGGCGATCTCGGAGGTTCTCGACGAAGGCAGCGTGCTGGGCGAGTCGCCGTACACGCTCGAGGTCTCCTCGCGTGGCGTCAGCCGACCGCTGACCCGGTCCCGGCACTGGCGTCGCAACCGCAGCCGGCTGGTGGCGGTGACCCTCGTGCCAGGTGAGGCAGCGAGCGAGCCGTTCGTCGGCCGGATCGTGGCCAGCGACGACGCCGGCGTGACACTCGACGTCGGCGGCACCGAACGCACCCTGGAGTACGCCGAGATCGTGTCCGCGCTGGTCCAGGTCGAGCTGAACCGGCCCCGCGGCCTGGACACCCCTGACGACGATCTCGACGAGGACGACGATCTCGACGAGGACGACGCCGACGGTGCCCCCGCCGCGGAGCAGAAGGAGAACTGAACATGGACATCGACATCTCGGTCCTGCGCCAACTGGAGCGCGACAAGGAGCTGCCGTTCGCGGTGCTGGCCAACGCGATCGAGGAGGCCCTGTTGTCGGCGTACGACCGCGGGGACGAGGCCGTGCCCGGCGCCCGGGTGCAGCTCGACCGCAAGAGCGGGCACGTCGCGGTGATGGTGCCTGAGCTCGACGACGAGGGAAACCGGGTCGGGGAGTACGACGGGACCCCCCAGGGGTTCGGCCGGGTCGCCGCCTCGACCGCGCGGCAGGTGATCTTCCAGCGGCTCCGCGACGCCGAGGACGAGCAGAAGTTCGGTCACTTCTCCGGAGTCGAGGGCGACATCGTCTCCGGGGTGGTCCAGCAGGGCCGCGACACCCGTACGGTGCTGGTCGACCTCGGCAAGATGGAGGCGATCATGCCGCTCGCCGAGCAGGTGCCCGGTGAGCGTTACGTGCACGGCAAGCGTCTACGGGTCTACGTCGTGGCCGTGCGTCGGGAGGCGCGCGGGCCGCAGGTCGTGGTCAGCCGGACCCACCCCGGCCTGGTGGAGAAGCTCTTCCGCCTCGAGGTGCCGGAGATCGCCGACGGCACCGTGGTGATCAAGGCCACCGCGCGGGAGGCCGGCCATCGCAGCAAGATCGCTGTCATCAGCACCGAGTCCACCGTCAGTGCCAAGGGCGCCTGCATCGGTCCGATGGGCCAGCGGGTTCGCGCCATCATGCACGAGCTCAACGAGGAGAAGATCGACATCATCGACTGGGCCGAGGACCCGGCCCGTTTCGTCGGTAACGCGCTCTCTCCCGCCAAGGTCTCCTCGGTCACCGTGGTCGACGCGAACGCCCGCTCGGCCCGGGTCGTGGTCCCGGACTACCAGCTGTCGCTGGCCATCGGCCGCGAGGGTCAAAACGCCCGGCTCGCCGCCCGCCTCACCGGCTGGCGGATCGACATCCGCTCCGACACCGCGACCGAGTGAGCCGACCGGTGGGGGAGGTGACGCGGATGTGTGCCGGCTGCCGAGAACGGGCGGCCAAGGCGACGCTGGTGCGGATCGTGGTCGGGACGCAAGGGCTCGACGTCGACGAGGCGCAGCGACGGCCGGGACGGGGGGCCTACCTGCACCCGACGTACGCGTGCTGGCAGCAGGCGGCCAAGCGCCGCTCGGTGGAGCGCGGGCTCCGGGTCCGGCTCGGCCCGGTCTCGGTGCTCGACCTACCGGGTGTCCCGGATTCTGGAGTGACCGCTTAGGCGTTTTGGACCGGTGGGCATAACATCAGTTCTTGGATTGCCCGGTTTGGGCGGTCTGCATCCACGGTCGGCTCGGTCGAGCCGACGGCGAATCCAGAAGGTGGGCTCACGCTCATGACCACTCGATGATCACGTCTCGATGAGCATGCACGACAACTAACTGGTCCGGCGCGCCCGGACTGACCGTCAGAGGAGAGTAGTGGCTAAGGTCCGGGTCTATGAGCTCGCCAAAGAGCTCGGAGTCGACAGCAAGACCGTCCTGAACACGTTGAAGGACATGGGGGAGTTCGTCCGGTCGGCGTCATCGACCGTCGAAGCGCCGGTCGTCCGGCGAATGAAGGAAAAGCTGGTCAGCAACCAGCCGGCGAAGAAGGCGGCCCCGGGTCGCCCGGCCGCACCAGCGGGTAGCGGCCCCACTCCCACCCCGAGCGCGACCGGTAACGGGAACACAGCACCACCGCGGCCCGCCGGACCGAGCGCACCCACTCCGAACGCAACCCCGGCTGGACCGAGCGCGGCGCGGCCGACCGGCCCGACCGTACCGACGACGCCGGTACGTCCCGGTGCACCGCAGGCGGAGGTGCGTGCCCCCGAGGCCCGCACGTCGGCTCGTCCGGGCCCTGCCCCGCGTCCCGACGCCCCGCAGGCCCCGCCCGCCACCCCCGAGCCCCGGCCCGCTGAGGCCCTGCCGGAGCCGGCCCCACGGCCTGACACCCAGCGTCCCGACGCCCAGCGTCCCGACACCCAGCGTCCCGACGCCCGGCGCGATCCCCAGGCCCGTCCGGGCACGCCCGGCGGCGGTACACCGGGTCCGCGCCCCGGCGCCCGTCCGTCCGCCCCGCAGCCGCCGGCGGCCCCCCGC
>JBPCRP010000145.1:0-61180 GCA_050996715.1 Propionibacteriaceae bacterium | reverse complement strand
TGGTCTGGTCCGAGCCGACCTCGGCGTGCCACACCAGTTGTGTCTGCGCGGTGTTGCGTATCGCGTCGACGGTTCCGGTCCAGTGGTCCACCATCTCGGTCCGCAGCGGCGGGTCTGACAGCTCATCGACCGTCACGACCTCGTAGAAGCTAGTCCCATTGAGGTAGACGTCACCGAGATGCTTCTTTGGGGTGGACTGGTCAGCGTAAACGATCCAGTCGCCGTCGATCTCCTCGGCGAACGGGTTGAACGTGCCGAACAGCGCATTCGGCACTGCCACCTTCCAGACGTCCCCGCTGACCCGCTCCCAGCCGGTGACCCGTTCGGAACCTTTGATCACGACGTGCTCACCCGGGGCCGCGGTGAAGGTGATGCGACGCAGATCGCTGAGCCCACCCCGGGGAGGCTGGACCCACTCGCGGTACTCCCCGCCGTGCACGATGACGGTATCGCCCGGTTGGGCGAGGGCGGCTGCCTGGCTGATGGTGCGGAATGGTCTGCCCACCGTTCCCGTGCCGTGATCGGATCCGGTGGTCGCGACGTGAAGTCCAGATGACATTTCGGCGCCTTTCGTTTGGTGTGCAGGTCTCAGGTTAGGGACCGACGGGCCGTTCGTTCTTCTCCGGGAGTCCCGCCGCTCAGCTGACGGTCCGATTCTGCGCTCACCGACGTGACGACGACTCGCGGAGATGATGTCGTCCTCCACAGTGGTCACCGCCACAAGCCCGCCTCATGGTGGCGTCAGAACGCGGCACTCGAGATGTCGACGTCGGTGTTCGGTTCCGCGCCGTAGACCCTCCGGGGGCGTGAGCGCCGCACCACTCCGGAGGAACTGACGACGGCAAGATCGAAGCACGCGCAGAGCCCGCCCAGGAGCCGTGTACCGAGCCTATCCCGTCCGCGGCACGGCAGTTGTATGGCCGAGGTCCCGACCAGCACCTCGATGTCCCGGACTCGACGATCCGTACTGACCCAGCACCGGGTCGCTGTTCCGCCACGCTCGAGTTGACGTCCAGTCATCGACGGGCTCATTGTCCGGTGACGTTCCCGCCCTATTGGTCAAATGTTTCGGTTGTAGCCGAAGCGGACCCAGGCGCGGTCGATCCACGGCTTGCGCGGACTCCGGATCGAAGCCGTCTCTTCACCATCGCGTCGCCGAATCAGATGCAGTGATCGAGCTCGCTCTCGGTCACTGCTGCTACGGATTGTTCAACGCCGATTCAGTGGACAAAGCAAGACTGAGCCACCAGATACCAGCCAGGTGTGGGCCGAATCCGCCAGTAGCTAGCCCTTGACGGCACCCGTAAGACCGCCCACGATGCGCTTCTGGAAGATGAGGAAGAAGATCACCGCCGGAACCATCGACAGCGACGTGAACGCCAGCACCCGCGCGGTGTCGACGGAGTACTGCGACGCGAACGACTGGACCCCCAGCGGCAGCGTGTAGGACGACTCATTGTTGAGGATGAACAGCGGGAGCATGTAGCTGTTCCAGCTCGCGATGAACGCCAGGATGCCCACCGTCACGACCCCGGGGATCGAGAGCTGGACCACCATCCGGAAGAAGAACCCCAGGCGGCTCGCCCCGTCCATGGCGGCGGCCTCCTCCAGCTCCTTGGGGATCGCCCGCAGGAACGGCACGAGGATGATGATCGTGGTCGGCAGGCCGAACGCGATCTGCGGCAGGATGACGCCGGCGAGGCTGTCGGTGAGACCCAAGCCCCGGATCATGATGTACAACGGCGTGATCGCCACCGTGATCGGAAACATCAGGCCGGCGGCGAAGAGGGAGTACATGGCCCCCCGGCCGGTGAACTCGTAGCGCGCAAGCACGTAGCTAGCCATCACGCCGAGGACCACGACGCCGACCGCGGTGAAGGACGCACAGATCACGGAGTTCCCGACCTGCCGCCAGAAGATCGGGCTCTGCAGCACCTGGAGGTAGTTGCCCACCTCCCAAGGGCCGGGGAACCCGCTCGGGTCGGCCGTGATCTGGGCGTTCGTCCGGAAGCCGCCGAGGACGATGTACAGCACCGGCCCGATGCAGATGGCGATGAGCACCAGGGCGATCAGGTACGTGGGGAGACCCGCTCGCCCGATCCTTGTGCCCCCGCGCCGCCGGCGCCCGGTTGCGCGTTGCGCCGTCGCCACGGGGGCTGGCGTCATCGGAACAGCCGACATCACTTCTTCCTCTCGGTGAGCGCACCCTCGGTGTCACGCCGGAGCACGAAGCGTTGGTAGACCAAAGCGATGACGAGCGAGATCAGGAACAGTAGGACCGCGACCGCATTGCCGAAGCCATAGTCGCCGGCGTTGCGCCCGTTGCTGACCATGTAGGTCGCCATCGTCGAGGTGCCCGCCGTCGAGGCCACGTACTGGCCCCAGATGATGTAGACCAGGTCGAACAGCTGCAGGGCGCCGATGATCGACAGGAACGCCCAGATCCGCAGCGTGGGGCCGAGCAGCGGCAGCGTGATCCGTCGTTGCGTCTGCCAGTAGGTGGCGCCGTCGATCGCGGCCGCCTCGAAGAGCTCCTCGGGAATGCTCTGCAGGCCGGCCAGGAAGAGGATCACAGCGAAGCCGATGTACTTCCAGGAGATGATCATCATCAGCGACCACAGAGCGATCTTTGGGTCCGACAGCCAGTCCGCGTTGGGCAGACCCAGCTTGGTCAACAACCCGTTCACCGCACCGTTGGTCTGCAGCATCAGGCTCCACCCGGTGCCGACGATCACCTCCGACACCACGTAGGGGACGAAGATGAGCACCCGGACGATCGAGCGCCCTCGCATCTTCTGGTTGAGCAGCAGGGCCATGACCACTGCTACCGGCCCCTGGAGGATCAGCGACATCACCACGATGAACCCGTTGTGCAGCAGCGCCTCGTGGAAGGTGCTGTCCTTGAGGATGATCAGGTAGTTGCTGAAGCCGGCGAAGTCCTTCGGCGGCCCGTACCCCTTCCACTTGAAGAAGCCGTAGTACGCGGCCATCAGCACGGGAAGGATCACGAACGCCAGGAACATCACGATGGCCGGACCGGCCAGCAGGACGATCTCGAAGAACTTGCCCCAGTCCGCTTTCCGGCGCCCGGTCCGGCGGGCCGGGGACGGCGCTGCGTAGGCGCCGTCCTTGGCCGCGGAATCAGCCTGCGGCACGATCGTGGTCATTGACCAGCTCCGCTCAGGTGTCCCCTCATGGCTGAACCGTCAGCCCCTGGCTGCTGCATCGTTGACGGCCTTGACGATGCCGGCAGCGTCGCCCTTGCCGGCCAGCATGTTCACGACGCCGCGGTTGAGCGCGTTGCCCACGTTCTGCCCGTACAGGGTGTCCAACCAGACCTGCACGTACGGGGCGCCGTTGTAGGACGCAAGGATGGCTTTGAGGGCGGGATCGGTGACGACCGACTGGGCCTCCTTGCTGGCCGGCAACGTCTGGAACGCCTTCGCGTAGCCCTCCTGGTACTTCTTCTGCATGTAGAAGTTCAGGAAGGCAGGGCACTCCTTGGGCGCCTTCGCGGAACAGGCGTAGCCGTCGACGCCGCCCATCATCGCGGCGGGGTCACCCTGGCCGCCCGGGACCGACGGAAACGGGAACCAGCCCAGGTCGGACAGCGGCTTCTGGTCAGGCGTCAGGGAGGCGACCACACCCGGCTCCCACGCACCCATCAACTCCATCGCGGTCTTGTGGTTCGCCAGCAGGCCGGCCGACGACCCTGCGCCCTGCTGGGCCGAGGTGGTCAGGAAGCCCTTGTTGAACGGATCGGTCGACGCGAAGGCCTGCAGATCCTCTCCCGCCTTCGTCCAGCACGGGTCCTTGAAGGACTTGTCCTTGGCGGCAGCGTCCATGACGTCCTTCGAGCAGTCACGAAGGGCGAAGAAGTAGTAGTAGTGCGCAGCCGGCCAGGCGTCCTTCGCGCCGAGCGCGATCGGCTCGATGCCGGCACCCTTGAGCTTCCCCACGGCGGCGTCGAGTTCAGCCACGGTCTTCGGGGTGTCGGTAATGCCGGCCTTCTTGAACAGGTCCTTGCTGTAGTACATGCCGCCCGGCAGCACCGCCGTGGGCATGCCATAGACCTTGCCGTCCACCGAGAACGCGTTCAGCACACCTTCGCTGACCGCCGCCTTGGTGGCGGGGTCGATGCTGTCGGTGATGTCCATCACCTGGCCGGCGTCCACGATGTCGGCCAGCTTGCCGCCGCCGCGGGCCATGAAGATGTCCGGCGGTGCGCCCGAGTTGAGGGCGGTCTGAAGCTTGCCGTCCATGTCCTCGTTCTGAATGGCCTGCACGTTGATCTTCACGTTCGGGTTGGCCGCCTCGAAATCGGCGACGGTCTTCGCCCAGAAGGCCTTGCCGGCACCGGTGGTTGAGTTGTGCCAGAAGGTCATCGACGTGCTGCCGGATCCAGAGTTGCTGCCAGCGCCATCACCACCCCCGCCGCAGGCGGCTAGTCCGGTTGCGATCAGTAGGGCGGTCGAGACCGCCAGGGCTTTTTTCGCCTTCATGAAATCTGTCCTCCTCATTTGAGCCACAGGATGTGGAGTCGTTGCCGGCTGCGAACCGGGATGTAGAGCCGAATCAAACTCGTCAAGCCGCGCCAGACATCGCCCTCCTGGATCGGCTTTCGCCTGCCCGGCCCGACCACGATGCGCACGGCCGACACAGCACGCTGCCCGTTTCTTCGATCGGTGCACTACTTGCCCGGTTGCCGAAGATCTCAAACAAGCTTGACCGTCGCGGCGCCCCTGGTCACCGACTGTTTATTTTCCGGAACATTCCGGAAGGTGGCAAGAGGCTACGATGTCATTGCCGATCAGTCAAGACATTCGGGCTTGGCCCGCACAGATGCGGGTCCGGACGGCAGGCCGTAGGCTCGCAGCCCCGAAGGAGGCGTGAGTTGTCGGACCATGTTCCCCGGGCGGTCACCATTGCCGCCATCGCCGAGGAGGCTGGTGTCTCGGTGCCGACCGTTTCGCGGGTGCTGAACGGGCGCTCCGACGTCGCGGCCACTACCCGTCAGCGCGTCGAGCGGCTGCTGCGTGAGTCCGGGTACCGCAGGCGCGGCCGGCGGCCGGGCGGGGCGGGGCTCATAGACCTCGTCTTCAACGATCTCGACAGCCCCTGGGCCGTTGAAGTGATCCAAGGGGTCGAGGACGCTGCGCACGCTGCCGGTGTCGGCACTGTCGTCTCAGCCATCCACCGTCAAGCGGGCTCGACGCGGCAGTGGCTTTCCAACGTGCGGGCACGGGCGAGCGATGGTGCGGTGCTCGTCACCACCAACTTCGACCCCCTGCTGCACGCGGAGTTGCGAAGCCTGCGGGTACCCGCCGTCGTCATCGACCCGGCCGGGGTGCCCGACCTCGATGTGCCGACTATCGGCTCCACCAACTGGGCCGGTGGGGTGAGCGCAAGCGAACATCTGGTGGCGCTCGGTCACCGGCGCATCGCCCACGTGGCGGGCCCGCCTCCACTCTGGTGTAGTCGCGCACGCCTGGACGGCTATCGGGCTGGGCTACAGGCGGCCGGGTTGCCGGCGGACCCTGACCTCGTGGTGGAGGGGAACTTTGACTTCGAATCTGGCTTCCGGGCCGGTCGCCGACTGCTCGACCTCGCGAACCCACCCACAGCTATCTTCGCCGGAAGCGACCAGATGGCACTCGGCGTCACGGAGGCCCTACGCCGGGCGCGGCTGTCCGTGCCGGATGATATGAGCGTGGTCGGCTTCGACGATCTGCCCATGGTGCGCTGGTCGTCCCCGCCGCTGACCACGGTGAGCCAGCCCCTGGTGGCTATGAGCAGGCTTGCCGTCCACACGGTGCTGCGGCTGGTACAGGGAGAGCAGCTGGAGAGCACGCGGGTCGAGCTGGCGACCACGCTCGTGGTGCGCGACAGCACCGCGCCGCCGGATCCCGGCAACCGACACTGAACGAGGTCACCGGGTTCAGACCAGACATCCGGTGTCCTCACCCTTGAGGTAGCTGAACCGAGGCTCGGACTACTGCGATAAAGAGCTATTCATGCAGCGCAGCTTGACCCGCAGCTAGCCCCTTGACCTCCGGCACCCCGCCATGGTCCACTTCAGGTCTGTACCGGAAACTACCGATCCGCTTTCGTAAGTCCGATACTCCGGCGCGCGGATCCGCAAACCCGCACTCCAAGCAATACCGAGCCAAGGCCGCGTACGAGGCGATGCGACCTGACCTCAGGCTCACGGCCGGCGTGCAGCCGCGACATCGATGACCCCATCCGCGCACTCTGACTCCGTTCAAGTCCTTTCTAGGAGAATTCATGACGCCGACACCCACCCGCGAGGACAAGTTCAGCTTTGGTCTGTGGACGGTGGGCTGGCAGGCCCGCGATCTCTTCGGCGAGGCGACCCGGCCGGTGTTGGCCGGGAAGGAGGCTGTGCACAAGCTCGCCGAGCTGGGCGCGTACGGCATCACCTTCCACGACGACGACCTGGTGCCTCCGGAGAGCAGCGCCACCCAGCGGGACACGATCATCGCCGAGTTCAAGGAGGCGCTGGCACAGACCGGACTGGTGGTGCCGATGATGACCACCAACCTGTTCGGTGACCCGGTCTTCAAGGACGGTGGGTTCACCAGCAACGACCGCTCCGTGCGCCGGTACGCC
This sequence comes from Propionibacteriaceae bacterium, assembly GCA_050996715.1. Classification (GTDB taxonomy): domain Bacteria; phylum Actinomycetota; class Actinomycetes; order Propionibacteriales; family Propionibacteriaceae; genus Microlunatus. The sequence goes on along the minus strand of JBPCRP010000145.1, from coordinate 54,550 downwards.
CTCCGCAAGGTGATGCGGAACATCGACCTGGCCGCGGAGCTGGGGGCGGAGATCTACGTCTTCTGGGGCGGCCGCGAGGGCTCAGAGGTCGACTTCGCCAAGGACGTCCGGGCCGCCTTGGACCGCTATCGCGAAGGCATCGACCTGCTCGCCCAGTACACGATCGACAAGGGCTACCACATGCGCTTCGCGATCGAGCCCAAGCCGAACGAACCGCGGGGTGACATCTTGTTGCCCTCGATCGGGCACGCGCTCGCCTTCATCAACGAGCTCGAGCACAAGGACATGGTGGGGATCAACCCCGAGACCGGGCACGAACAGATGGCCAGTCTCAACTACACCCACGGCATCGCCCAAGCATTGTGGTCGGGCAAGCTGTTCCACATCGACCTGAACGGGCAGAAGGGTCCGCGCTACGACCAGGACCTGGTCTTCGGCTACGGCGACCTGCTGCAGGCGTTCTCGACCGTGGACCTGCTGGAGAACGGCGCCCCCGGCGGCGGCCCGACCTATGACGGGGACCGGCACTTCGACTTCAAGCCGCTGCGGACCGAGAGCATGGAGGGGGTCTGGGAGTCGGCACTGGCCAACATGGAGCTCTACATCACCCTTCGCGAACGCTCGCACGCCTTCCGCGCCGATCCCCGGGTCCAGGAGGCGCTCGAAGAGGCCGGAGTGCCTGAGTTGTCCGAGCCAACCCTGACCGATGGCGAAACCTACCAGCAGCTGGTCGCCGACCGTGGCTCCTATGAGGAGTACGACCTCGATGCTGCCCGAACTAAGGGCTATGGGTTCGCCCGGATCCAGCGTTACGCCATCGAACATCTTCTTGGCGTCCGCTGAAGAAGCCCTGATTGCGGCCGATCCGGCAGCGAAGTCTCGGCCTCGACTTCAGCCGGGCTGGCCGTAGGTCCGCAAACCCTCGGTGGCCCAGTTGCCAACGACCTCGGCGATCAAGCCCGTGCGGGGCAGGTGTCCGTGATACGTCGGTGCGCCGTTGCGGCTCGATGACGTCGAGCTCGACGGTCCATAGGCGGGGGAAGTACTGGTCCGGATCGAAGCGGTGGGCCGCGCCACCGCGACCTGCATCACATCAACCGGGACCCGCCAGCCAGACTGCCGCTGGTCGTGGGTCACGTGGGAGAAGGGGTCATCGAGGCCCTCGGTGGGCTGATGGACGGCACCCGGCTGCGTCAGCGACGAGTCGATCCACCAGCTGATGGGTGTCTCCTGCTTCGCGGAGCGGGCGGTCGTCTCCGAGACCAGGGTGCAGAATCGTCCGCATCTCCAGTGGAAAAAGGATGGTGCCGGGCTTCGGAGTCGTCAAATCGTCTCATGTGGGACGCCGAGGAGAAGCTCGCTGGTGAGCCAGGCTTCGATCCGTTGAAGGCTGCGGGAAGCGGCAGGGTTGTCGGGCTCATTGAGGTGTCCGTGCCGGGTACCGTTCTCGCGGATCATCAGCAGGTCCACTCCGGCGGCGGCGAGCTCTGAGGCGAACAGTTCTCCGGAGGAGCGGAGGTCATCGGCGTCTGAGTTCAGGATGAAGGTCGGTGGCATGCCCTGGAGGTTGTGACTCCCGGGAAAGGCGTAGGACGACAAGAGGTCGCTTGGGTCGCCGACGTAGTTGATGTTGATCGCTTGGACGAGCTCTGGAGGGAACCGATTCTCAGCGGGCAGTGTCGCGACCTTCTGGCTGAGCTCAAGACGGTGTGACGGGAGTTCGGAGTGCACAAGGGGGTAAGCAAGAACGAGGGAGCGTGGTAGGGGTCGGCTCCGGTCCCTGAGTCTGAGCGCCGCTCCGGCGGCCAGATTGGCTCCGGCGCTGGCACCTCCCAGTGACCACCGTTCGGCGGGAACGTGGGCCAGATGCCGCACCGTCCACTCGAAGGCCGCGCCAACCTCCTCGGACGCGATCGGGTAGACAACCCCGTCGTGTGTTTCCTCCCCGGGGCCGGTGGCGAAGGCGGTGCCGGCAAGCTGGTAGTCGACGGAGACGACCTGGATACCGGCCTCGGCAAGCCGGAGCGCGACCCAGTTCGCCTCGGGCATATCGAGATCACCGAAGGCGAACGCCCCGCCGTGGCACCAAACCATTCCGGCGATCGACGCCACGGGCTCTCGAGGTTGATACACGCGCACGCGCAGCGGACCGTGCGGACCCTCGATCACTTCGTCGGATACCTGAGCTTGCATCGGCTGCTCCCTGACTCGTCATCGGCCACCGCCCCTGCCGTTCGACCAATGGTGATTCATCGGTGCCGCCAATCGATCGGTGACCCGAACAGGGTACGACTTGCGGTTGGTGCGGCGCACCGATCGCTTCCGGCGCGTGGATCGGTTCCGGCACTGGGCACAGTGGAGTCATGACGAGCGTGGTCGTGTCGTTCAAACCGAGCTGGATCAACGGCGGGTGGCTGCGTGCCTTCACAGATCCGTACACGGAAGTCGATGGGGCAGTGACGCGGTGTTCGTGGTCGACCTCGACCACGATCGAAGCGTCTCCCGGCACACACCGGGTCCGCACGTTCGTGCGTTATCGCCGACTGCTCCACGGGGACGGCGGCTCAGGTGAGACCACCGTCGAATTGGCTACCGGTGAGGCCCTCGCCATCACCACCTCGAACGGGTTCACCAACCAGAGCCCCTTCACGCCGCGACCCGCGGGCTGAGGGTCGGCGTGCGAGACGCTGACTGCGGATCGACCCGCAGTCAGCTCTTCTTCAGCTCCTGGACGAGCATCACCACGATGCCGCTGGGGCCACGGACATAGCTGAGCTTGTAGACGTCCCCGTAGGTCGCTACGCCGCGCAGCGGGTGGCAGCCGTGACTCGCCGCAATCTCGAGAGCCTCGTCGATGTTGTCGACCGAGAAGGCAACGCGGTGCATGCCGATCTCGTTGGGCCGGGTGGGCGGCGTCTCGATCGCGTCGGGGTGGATGTACTCGAAGAGCTCGAGGCGACCGTTGTCGTCCGGCGTCTGGAGCATCGCGATTTTGACGTGGTTCCCGTCGAGGCCGACGGCGGTGTCTGCCCACTCCCCACTCACCGTGTCACGACCGAGGTCGGTCAGACCGAGGTCGGTGAAGAACGCGATCGTCGCCTCGAGGTCGCGGACGGCGATGCCGACGTTCTCAAGCTTGATGGACATGGCTGGCACACTATCGATGAGAACCGTGCGGTCATGGTGGCCAACTCAGCGGTACGGCGCGCTGGGAGGATCGAGTCGTGGCAACGTTCCGGGGTGCTGGGGCGACCCGTTCGCGCGCAGTGCTGTTAGCGATGGTGATCGCGGCAGCGGCCGGCACGATCCACGGGCTGTTCAGTCTCTACTGGGCAGCTGGCGGGAACTGGTTGGTGAGCACCCTCGGCCAGCACCTGGTTGACACATTTGCCAGCAAGCGTTGGCTGCTGGTCCCGGTGGCCGCGGTGAAGATCGGTTTCGCCGTGCTGCCGATGGTGCTCGCGAGACTGACGTGGCTCGGGCTCGGACCTGGCGGATCGTGTGCTGGACGGGGACTGCCGTTCTGATCGTGTGGGGCGGCCTGAACACCGTCACCGGCAACCTCGTCCTCGCCGGTGTCGTTCATTCTGCCGGCGGCTATGACCGCGACGCCATGGTGGGGCACGCGTGGCTGTGGGATCCGCTCTTTCTCGCCTGGGGGATCGCGGTTGCGGTGACGCTGCTGCTCACGCGGTCGACGCGCGGCAAGTGCCTCGCCGACTAGCGTAGGCGGGTGACCGTCTTTCTCATCGTCGGCCTGCCCGGGGCCGGGAAGACCACGCGAGCCAAGGAGTTGGAGGCCAGCGAGTCCGCGCTTCGCCTGACCCCCGACGACTGGCAGATGGCGATCTTCGGTGGTGACAGCCCAACGCGATGGCGGTCGACAGAGCGCGCCGCCCAGCGGGACCGGATCGAAGGCAAACTCGTGGAGGTCGGCATGCGGGCTGCCCAGCTGGGCGTCGCGGTCGTCTTCGACTTCGGTCTCTGGGGCAGAGACGAACGCTCAGCGCTGCGTTGGATCGCAGACACTCTGGGCGTCCGCGCCCAGGTCGTCTACCTGCCGACCGACTACGAAACGCAGCGCCGACGCATTACCAGCCGGTACGAGACCGAGCCGGGTCAGTTCGAGATGAGCGACACCGAGCTGAGGCAGTGGCACGTGCAGTTCGAAGCGCCGGACGCGGACGAGCTGCGAGGCAGGGAGATTCCCCCGGTTCCGGCCCAGCATGCAACCTGGTCGCAGTGGGCGTCCGAGCGCTGGCCATCGTTACCGGATCAGTACTGAACTGTCGATCTCCACGCCACCGGAAGGGGCTCAGCCAGATCGCCGCCGAGCTCACCGTCGTACCGACCGGCAGCCTGTATCGACACATCGCGACCCTCACCAGGGCCGGTGTCTTGCAGGTGGTAGCAGAGCGACGGGTGCGGGGCACGGTCGAGAAGACCTACACGCTGCGAATGCTGGCCGCGCAGATTCGACCCGACGACGTCGAGACCATGTCGATCGAGGACCACACCCGGGCGTTCATGGCCTATGCCGCCGGACTGCTGGGCGATTTCGACCGCTACCTGAGCCACGATCCGGCTCCCGGTCGAGACGGCGCCGACTACCGCGTGAACGCCATGTGGCTGGCCGACGCCGAGTACGCCGACAGTCGGGTTGCTCGGCACCCGCACACTGGGGCGGTGGAGGACGATCTTGCGATCTTTGCCGGCCTGCTGGCGGAGCGGGCCACTCAGGCGCGGACTCAGCAGGCCGCTCTGAGGACAGCGATCGTCGACATGCGCACCGCGCGCAGTCTCACCGTCGCCGACGACGAGCACGATCCCGAGGGGTCCACGGTGTCGTTAGACCAGGCCCGTGACGCAGCGTTGCTGGAGCGGACCGAACGGACGCTGGCCGAGATCCTCGCCGCTCAGCAACGGCTCGCGGTCGGGACGTACGGGGTGTGTGATCGGTGCGGTCGCGACGTCCCGACCGAACGCCTGCAGGCTCGACCCGAGGCCCGGCGCTGCGTGCGGTGCGCGGCTAGCTGACGCGGGAGCACGACAAGCGGTCCGCGGGTGTCGCTCCCACCGGAACCCCGGTCACCGTCGACCTGCATCCGTTCCGACCTCAGCGGGATAACGACGAAGCGGTGGTGTCGCGCCCGACGAAGGGTCATGCGCGACACCAGGCGAGCCGGGCCCAAGGCTCAGGAGCCGAGGTTCTTCGAGGCGAGCCAGTCCTTGGCGGCGGTCTCGGCCGACGCCTTCTCCTTGCCCTCGACCCGATCGCGGAGGGCGATCAGGTCCTCGGTGGTGAGCTGGGCCGACACCGCGTTCAGGGCGTTACCGAGCTCGTCGGTGTAGATCGAGTCGGCCACCAGCGGCAGCACGTTCTGTGAGGAGATCATGTTCTTCGGGTCGTCCAGCACGACGAGGTCGTCGATCTTGAGAGCCGGGGAGGTGGTGTAGATGTCGGCGACCTGCACCGAGTCGTCCACCAACGCCTTGACCGTGTCCGGGCCACCGAAGTCCTCGATCGGCACGAAGGTGACGTCGCCGCGCTTCGTCCCCACGTTGTAGACGCTTTTCAGCCCTGGGATGCCGTAACCGAGCTCGCCGAACTGCGGGTTCGCGCCCAGCTTGAACGGCACCAGCTTGCTCAGGTCGCCGATCGACTTGAGTCCCTTGGCGGTGGCGTTCTTGCGGGTGACGACGTAGGCGTCCTTGTCCTCGGCGGCGGCCGACTTGAGGACGCGGAGATGGTCCTTGGCGACCGCGTCGGTCAGTGCGGCGTCGACGGCGGCGGTGGTCCGTTCCTTGTAGTCAGTGTTGTAGAAGGCGAGCAGGTTGCCGTTGTACTCCGGAATCACGTTGATCGACCCGTCGCGCAGCGCCGGGATGGTCTGCTGCCGCGGCCCGATGTTGAACTTCTTCTCGACCGTCATCCCCTTGGCGGTGAGCGCCTGCGCGTAGATCTCGCCGAGGATCGCGCTCTCGGGGAAGGCGAAGGAGCCGACCACGATCTTGCCCGCGGGCGCCGAGGCGGCGGGCGGTGCGGCCGTCGGGTCACTGGACCCGCAGGCGCTGAGGGCGGCGACGAGGCCGATTGCCAGCGTCGCCGCGGCGAGCTTGGCCAAGCGGGGCCGCAACGAGCGGTGAGGTGTGGTCATCTGAGGTCTTCCCTTCGTTTCACGCGGGTGCGTGCTGGTTCACGAGCTGGATCTGCTGAGACGGGCGATGAGACGGCGTCGCGAGGCGGTGGGGTCCTTCAGACCCTGGGCGGCGGTGGCGCGCTGGATCAGGGCCATCAGCCCGTCGACGCCGAGGGCCAGGGCGGTGACCAGGAGGGCACCGCCCAGGATGAGGTTGTAGTCGTTGAGACCGATTCCGCTGGTGATGATCCGCCCGAGCCCGCCCAGGCCCGCGTACGACGCAATGGTCACGGTGGCGATCACCTGCAGCACTGCGGCCCGGACGCCGCCGATGATCAATGGGAGCGCCAGCGGGATCTCCACCTGGACGAGGATCTGCATCTCGGTCATCCCGTTGGCCCGGGCGGCGTCGATGGTCTGCCGGTCCACGGACTCCAATCCGGAGTACGCCCCGGCTAGCATCGACGGGATGGCCAGCACGACGAAAGCGATGGTGGCACCGACGATCGGGGCCCGGTCGTAGGACAGCACGTAACCGAACACCATCAGCAGGAAGAACAGCAGGCCCAGGGTCGGCAGCGCCCGCATCGCCCCGGTGAAGCCGATCACGAACTGCCGGCCCTTGCCGGTGTGGCCGATGTAGAAGCCGAGCGGCAGCGCGATCACCGCGGCGATCGCGATAGCGATCCCGGTGTAGACCAGGTGCTCGATCAGTCGGTCCTGGATGGGTAGCGGGCTCTGAGTGCCCGCGACCCAGTGGCTCGGGTCGAAGATCCAGGCCAGGGCGTCGAAGAGGAGCTTCATGCGGCGCTCCCGGTGAGCGCGGGGTCGTCGGCGGAGGCGGGAGTGGCTCGCTCGCGGAGCCGGCGGACGAGCCCGTCACCCCAGTTCCAGGGCATCAGCAACCGGCCGATGGTCACGATCACCAGATCGAAGATCAGCGCCAGCAGCAGGCTGATCACGATCCCGACCACGACCTCCTCGAGGATGCCGCGCTGCTTGCCGTTCTGGAACAGGTACCCCAGGTTGGCCGAGCCGATGATCACTCCGACCGACACCAGCGCGATGGTGCTGACCGAGACGACCCGGATACCGGCGAGCAGCACGGGACCGGCCAGCGGGAGCTCGACGCGGAAGAACCGGGCGGCGGGGGAGAACCCGATGGCGGTGGAGGCGTCGAGGGTGGGGGCGGCGACCGAGGCGAGGGCGTCGGCCGCCGAGCGCGCCATGATCGCGACGCCGTAGATGCTCAGGGCCACGACCAGGTTGGTCTCGTCGAGGACCCGGGTGGGGATGATCAACGGCAGGATGACGAACAGGGGCAGCGAGGGGATGGTGAACAACAGGCTGCCGCCGGTGATCACCACCGAGCGCAGCACCCGGTTGCGGTTGGCGAGCCAGCCCAGCGGGATCGACAGCACGAAGCTCACGATGATGGGGATGATCGACAGCCGGATGTGATTGAGAGTGAGCTCCCCGATCAGGTCGAGGTTGCTCAAGGTCCACCTCATGGGCGGATCCCTCTCCAGCGGCTGTCGGTCGGCATCAGCGGGCCGTCACGACATTCGGCGGATTGGCGGCTTCGCCGCTCTCCAGGATGCCGACGGGGCGGCCGTCGCCGTCGACCACCAGGGTCAGGCCGCGGTCGTCGGCGCGCTGCTGCAGGAACAGGTCGCGACCGCCCTTGTCGGAACCGATGAAGCTGGCCACGAAGTCGTCGGCCGGCTTGGCGAGGATCTCAGCCGGACTCCCGGACTGGGCGATGATGCCGCCCTTCTTGAAGATCACGACCTGGTCGGCGAGGGTGAACGCCTCGTCGATGTCGTGGGTGACGAACACGATCGTCTTGCCGAGCTCGCGCTGCAACCGGTTGAGCTCGACCTGGAGGTCAGCTCGCACGATCGGGTCCACCGCGCCGAACGGCTCGTCCATCAGCAAGACGTTCGGGTCCCCGGCCAGCGCCCGCGCCACCCCCACGCGTTGCTGCTGGCCGCCGGAGAGCTGACGGGGGTAGCGGTTGGCCAGCGACCGGTCGAGCCCCACCTTGTCGAGCAGCTCGAGGGCCTCAGCCCGGGCCTGGGCCTTGCGCATTCCCTTGAGGACCGGCACCGTCGCGACGTTGTCGACCACCTTGCGGTGCGGAAGCAGGCCAGCCGCCTGCAGCACGTAACCGATGCTGCGGCGCAGCTTGACCTTGTCCTGGCCGGCCACGTCCACGTCGTCGATCAAGATCTCACCGGAGGTCGGCTCGACCATCCGGTTGATCATCCGCAGCAGGGTCGTCTTGCCGCAGCCCGAGGAGCCGACCAGCACAGTGGTCTGGTGCGACGGCAGCATGAAGCTGAACTCGTCTACCGCCACCGTGCCGTCCGGAAACCGTTTGGTCACCGACCGGAACTCGATCATGTGCTTGTCTCATTCCGCCGAAGGTGTTGCCACAGTAACCGACCACCCCGGATCGGGGTCGGAGGTCGTCTCGCCTGCTGTCACCCCTGGTCAGGGGCTGGCGCATTCTCTCCTGACCGCGAATCTGGATGCACCGCACGGTCCTCCGCCACCCGGACGGCGTAGCCGGCGAGCGTGAGCACAGCGACGATGCCGAGGATGATCGTGAGGTTCGCGCCGTAGGGGCGCAGCAGGATTGCCTTGATGGCTGGCTGGCTGTCACGGAGATAGATCATCGGTACGGCGATCACCGTCACCAGCGCTCCGATGATGAGGCCTGCCTGCAGGTGGCGTCGGCCACGGTCGGGGACCCAGCGGCGCAGGGCCCAGCCGACCGCGACCACGAGAGGGGACAAGACGCCGTCGTGGATGATCACGGCGCCGATCATCCACGCCGCAACCATGATCAGGTTGGGGACCGGGATCTGGGTGAACAGGCGGATCGCCCCGTACAGCAGCGCCAGCACACCGGCGGTTGCGAGCCCGATCCGCCACGCCTTCACGACAGCACCTCGATCCCAGACAGCCACTTGGTGTTGAACACGCCCGCCCGGTTCGGGGCGATCAGCCGCAGCGGATAGCCGTGGTCGACGCTGAGCCGCCACCCGTTGAGGTGGGTGGCCAGCAGCGCGGTCGCGACCTGGGGGCCGTCGACGAAAGAGTGGTTGAACCCGCCTTCGGGCTCCATCGACACCACCTGCACGCGGGAGTCCGCGCTGCCCCCGGCCCGCCGGACGACCTCGAGCAGCGACAGCCCGCGCCAGTGCGCGCCGACGCTCCAGCCCTCGACGCAGTTGATCGGAAACCCCGCCTCGTGTAGCTCGGCGGCGTCCAGGTCGGCCAGCGTGAGCTCGTACGGGTGGGGTCCGGTGACTCGCAACCGCCAGCCGGGGTCCACCGCGAGCTCTCTGACGGCGGCCTGCTCGGCCGTCCGGTTGACCGGGACGTCCTGCGGCCCCTTGCTCGCTTCACGCACGGCCAGCAGCCCGACGGGAGCCAGTGGGGTAAGGGTCTGACCGACCGTGGTCACCACCACGATGCCCACGCCGGCCCCGGCGGCGGTGAGCATGCCCCGGCGGGAGATCCCCGGGGTGACGGGAGCGGGCAGGTCGCCGGCGTTGCTGTGCGCCTCGGGGTTCTCGCTCCAGGGGATCTCGGTGAGCACGTCGGCGGTGGCCACCTCGGCCTGGAGGCCGTAGACGATGTCAGGCAGCTTGATGCCGACGTGCAGCAGGATGGAGCCGACCAGGACGTACCCGAGGTAGTGGTGCACCGGGGTGAAGTACCAGGGGAACGGGTACCAGTCGAGGACGTTGACGAACCCGGTGCTGACCTGCACCAGCGCCGTGGCGACCAGGAGAAACACGCTGAGCCGTTCGACGGCGTGCTTCACCGAACGGAACGGCGGCCAGCGGAACAGGTTGGGGTAGACGCTCCAGAGCTTGAACAACAACACCGGGATGGTCGCGGTGCCCACAGCCACGTGAACACCCTGGGTGATGCGGTACCCCCACACCGGCTTGGCCGGCACGGGCAGCCACTGCCACGGCTCGTACTGGTAGTGGCTGAGCAGGCCGGTGACGAAGAGGATCCCGATCATGACGCCGAGCACCCGGCCGATCCGGGCGGTCACCGCCGTCGAGCGCAGCGTACTGCTGAACCTGGGCCACCAGGGAGGACGACGAGCCCGCATGGGTCCGAGCATGCCGGACCGGGGCCCGGATTGACCCCGTCGGCGGGTTACGTCCGGGTGACAAGTGACCCAAAAGGCCGCTTCGTCGGCGTCAGGCCGCGTTCGCTGAGCCTGGACTCACCCCGATTCCTGGTACGAGCCGTCCTTTTGGGGCAGTGCCGTGGTCAGCTCACTGCGGCGGGAACGGCAGCTGCCGCCAGGCCGGGTCCTGAGTCAGCTCGACCCGGGTCACCCACTTGACCCACCAGAACCCCCGATACCCCGGGGCCACCAGCCGGACGGGGGCGCCGGTCAGCTCGGTCAGGGGGCGGCCCTGGCAGGAGGTCGCCAACCACAGGTCAGGCGCGGCCGAGACAGGGAACGTGCGGTGATAGCCGGTCACGCTGATGACCCGTACCCCGACGGCGCGGCGCAGCGGGTCGGGGCGGAGCAGATCGGACAGTCGGCGCCCGCGCCAGCGGGCCTCGGCGTACCACCCGCTGGTGCAGTCGAGCCGAGCGGTGACGTCCTCGGCGCCGAAGGCCAGGTCGGCGGCGGTGACTGATCGGCCCGCGACGTCGACCCGATGCTCGGCGGTCAGCGTCGGCACGCGGTCGAGCAACCAGATGGTGGCCGGGATCTGGTCCGGGTCCACCGCACGCGACCCGGTGGCGGCGGGCCGCCGGGTCAGCCCGCCGGTGAGCTGGGCCAGGCCGAGGACACCGGCGTACGCGGCCCCCACGCCGGCCAGCCCGGCCGTCCACCGGAGCAGCGCCCGACGTGAGACGTCGGTGGAGCGCACCCGTTGCCGGTGGCGGCTGCGGACGTGCCAACCGAGGAGCGGCACCCCGATCAGCGCCGCTCCGACGTGGACCTGGATCGGGCTGAGGCCCCCCACGACCACGTAGCCGAGGAACAGCTGAACGAAACCCGCGGCGAGGCTGACCAGCAGCAGGCTGAGCAGCACCAGACCGGCCGGCCGAAGCCGGGCACGTCGGATGATCACGGCCTTCCAGGGGCCGAGGGCGATCACCCCCAACGCGAGCCCCCCGTGGGCGGCGGTGGCCAACGTGGCGCTGAGCGGGCGGGCGGCGGCGAAGGAGACCCAGCCGCTGGCGAACGCGCCGATCAGCAGCCAGAGCAGGGCCACGTTGGTCGTCCGGCCGGGACGGTTCAGCCCACGACGCCGACCGGTCGGCGGCTGCGGCCGGCGACCTCGCGACCGACCTCGTGGGGTCAGCGGGTCACCTGTCGGTGACCGGCGGCGAGCTCGACGTAGGTGGCGGCGTTCTGCACGACGCGCTCGTACTCCTCGTCGGAGAGCTGCCGGCGCACCTTGCCGGGCACGCCGGCGACCAGCGACCGCGGGGGGACCACGGTGCCCTCCAGGACCACGGCTCCACCGGCGACGAGCGACCCGGTCCCGATGACGGCGCCGTTGAGCACGGTCGCGTTCATCCCGATCAGGCAGTGGTCCTGCACCGTGCAGCCGTGCACCACCGCGGAGTGGCCGACGCTGACGCCCACGCCGATGGTCGTGGGGAACCCGTGGTCGGTGTGAACGACCACGTTGTCCTGCAGGTTGCTGCCCGCCCCGAGCCGTACGGCGGCCATGTCGGCCCGGATCACCGCGCCGTAGAACACGCTGGCGTCGGCCTCGACGACGGCGTCGCCGATCACCGTCGCGGTCGGGGCCAGCCAGGCGGCGGCGTCGATCTCGGGGGTGTGGTCGGCGAACGGCAGCACGAGTGGGGACGGCATCACGCCAGGGTAGGGGATCGGCAGGACCGGCCGGGTCGACGGATCAGGAGGGGATCGTGCCGAGCGAGACGCGGTCGTGGTCGGTGACCAGGGCCGTCATCACGCCGATCGGCACCTGGGTGATGCCCGCCGGGCCGCTGACCGAGAGGACGGCGTCGTCGGGACCGAAGGTGTACGCCAGCTGCTCGGCGTAGCCGCCGTACCCACCGTCGTGGACGACCTTCAGCCGGTCCGGCCCGCCGGGGGCCACGACAGTCAGGTCGGCCAGGGGATCCTCCGCGGTGGGGGAGATGACGAGCAGGCGTCGACCCAGCCGCACCACGTCGATCACGCCCCACAGGCTGGCGAACCGGCCACAGAACCGGTCGGCCTCGGGCCCGACGGCTTCGCCGGCCTCGGGCTCGGCGCCCGCGGCGTGGATGATCTTGACCACCCCGGTGGCCAACGCGCTCGCCGGCCCGTCGATCGCGTTGGTCAGCACGGAGACTGCGACCCCTCCCGCCGGGTCGACCACGGTCTTGGTGCTGTGCCCGGGGTAGCCACCGCCGTGCCCGACCAGGGCCACCCCGGCCACCTCGCTGAGCTCGAGGCCCAGCCCGTAGGACGTGTCGCCGCCGGCGATCGGCCATGCCGGGTGCCGCATCAGTCGCTTGGAGCGGTCGGTGAGCAGCCGGTGGTCCCCGTCGACGTGGGCGCTCACGTAACGGCAGACGTCGGTGGCCGTGCTGGTGAATCCGGTGGCTGCCGACATCGCCCGGGTGTCGACGTGGTCGATGGGGATGCGGTGCTCGGCGTAGCCCAGGGCCGAGTAACCGCAGGCGTAGTCGGCGGCTCGCTCGGGCAGCCATTCCGGTGCGGTGTCGCCCAGACCGAGCCGGCCGATCACCCGGGTCTGCACGACGTCGTTGTACGGATGTCCGGTCGCGGCCGTGATCACCGCGCCGAGCAGGGAGTACGCCACATTGGAGTACTTGAAGCGCTCCGAGGCCGGGATCAGGGCCGGGTCGTCCAGGGCGAGGGCTCGCAGGCCTGCGGCGTCGGGAAAGGGGCCGCTGAGCTGCCACCAGTTCGCGGCCCGGCCGTCGCGGATCACCCCGCCGCTGTGCGAGAGCAGCTCCCGCAACGTAAGAACCGCGATCTCGCTGCCGGCGAGCCAGCCCAGGTGCGTCGCCACGGCGTCGTCGAGCCGGAGCGCACCGTCCTCCACGAGCTGCATGATCACCGTGGCGGTGAACGTCTTGGAGTGCGAGGCGATCCGGAACAGGTGCCGGGGGGTCATGACCGTTCCGGCCTCGACGTCGGCGTAGCCGTGCGCGACCTCCACCACCGTCCCGGCCGCGTCGGTGACGCTCGCCTGCAGCCCCGGAAGCCGCAGGTGCCGGCGGCGGAAGCCCAGCCAGGAGTCGACGTACGCCGCCGCCGCGCGCGCGGCCGCGCCGGACAGCTGTTCGTTCATGATCGCCTCCTCGGGGTCCTCAGGGCTGCAGCAGCACCTTGATCGCGGTGCGCTCGTCCATGGCGACGTAGCCGTCGGCCACCTCGGCCAACGGCAGGGTCTGGTCGAATACCTTGCCGGGCTGGATGGCGCCCGACAGCACGTCGGGCAGCAGCTCGGGGATGTAGGCCCGGGCGGGGGCGACCCCACCGGACACGTTGATGTTGCCGCCGAACATCGTCTGGATCGGCAGCTCGGCCCCACCGCTGGGCACTCCCACGTAGCCGACGTGACCACCCGGGCGGACCGAACGCAGGGCCTGGTCCATCGACTCCTTGGTTCCCACGCACTCGAGCACGCAGTCCGGCCCGATCCCGTCGAAGAGGGCATGCACGGCCTCGACGCCGTCGTCGCCGCGCTCCTCGATGATCGTGTCCGCGCCGAACTCCCGTCCGAGCTCCTGGCGCGACGGGTGCCGGGAGAACAGCACGATCCGCTCCGCCCCAAGCCGCTTGCTGGCGAGCACGGCGCAGAGGCCGACCGCACCGTCACCGACGACGGCCACGGTCGTGCCCGGGCCGACGCCTGCGGAGACGGCCGCGTGGTGCCCGGTGCTCATCACGTCGGAGAGGGCCAGCAGGGAGGGGATCAGCTCGTCGGCGGGATGTTCGTCGGTGGCTACCAGGGTGCCGTCGGCCCAGGGCACCCGGACCAGCGAGCTCTGGCCGCCGGTGACCGGCAGCCCGTCGCGGTCGTCGGCTCCCCAGGCCGCGCCGTGCAGGCACGACGTGTGGAAGCCGTTGCGACAGTTGACGCAGGTGCCGTCGCTGATCACGAATGGGGCGATGACGAACTGGCCGACCGTGAGCGTGGTCACCTCGTCGCCCACCGAGTCCACGACCCCGACGAACTCGTGCCCGATCTGGTGCGACTCCTTCGTCGGCTGCACCCCGCGGTACGGCCACAGGTCGGAGCCGCAGATGCACGAGGCCACCACCCGGACGACGGCGTCGGTCGGCTTCTCGATCTTCGCGTCGTCGACCTCAGCGCTCTCGATTTTGCCCGGCCCGTGGATGAGAGTGGCACGCATGAGCACGAGCGTAGGTGCAGAGGACCAGGGTCAGCCGGTCGGCCCGAACCGTTCCACCCGAACGGCGGTCGGCTCAACCCCGAGGCCGAGCAGGTCGGTGCTCACGGTCTCGGCGTACCCGGCCGAGCCGCAGACCAGGATCCGCTGCCCGGGTGCGAGCAGCGGATCCAGGTCGGCCGGCACCAGCCGACCGGGCGGGCGACCGGCCGGGCTGCGTTCCCGGGTGAGCAGCAGCGTCGCGCCGGACGCGAGCAGCTCGTCGGCGTACGGCAGGTCGGCCAGGGCGCGGGCCGAGACCGCCAACCGCAGCAGGGCCGTTGCGTCGAGGTCCCGGGCGTGCCGCAGCATCGCGATCAGCGGCACCACCCCGGAGCCGCCCCCGATGCCGAGCGCCGGAGTGTCCGCCCGCCAGACGAACCAGCCGCCGATCGGACCGCGGACCTCCAGGGAGTCGCCGGCGGCGGCGACCTCGGTCAGGTACCCCGACACCTCCCCGTCCGGCAGGTTCTCGACGTAGAGCTCCAGCAACGGGTCCGCGGGGGCCGACGCGATGGAGTAGGAGCGTTGTGCGGTGTACCCGTCATCGGCCGTCAGCCGCACCACGTAGTGCTGGCCGGGCCAGTGCTGGACCCGGTCGGGCACCGTCAGGCGCAGGACAGCCCCGCGGGCCGCCGGGGTGCGCGAGGCGACCGTTGCCGTCCGCCACCCACCCGCCGGGGCGCGTTCCGACCCGAACGCGCTCACCTCGACTCCGGTCACGGGCGCTCAGTCACCCTGATAGCGCTGCTCCCGCCAGGGGTCGCCGAGGTCGTGGTAGCCGTTGCGTTCCCAGAATCCCGGCTCGTCGTGGTCCAGCAGGGTCAGCTGGGTCACCCACTTGGCGCTCTTCCAGAAGTAGAGGTGCGGGACGAGCAGCCGGACCGGTCCGCCGTGCTCGCGGGCCAGCGGCGCGCCGTCGAAGCTCCACGCCAGCCAGGCCTGGCCGTCGCGGACGTGGGGCAACGGCAGGTTGGTCGTGTACCCGGTGGTGGAGCGGGCGAGCACGTGGGTGGCCTCGGTACGGGGGCCGACCGCATCGAGCAGCACGTCGAGGCTGACCCCACCGAACCGGGTGTCGAACTTCGACCACGTCGTGACGCAGTGGATGGCGCCGCGGTACTCCGACGGCGGGAGGGCGTGCAGCTCGGCCCAGCTCCAGCTGCGGGGGTGCTCGACGAGCCCGTCGATGGTCATCGTCCACCGCTGCGGATCCAGTCGCGGGGTGACTTCGGCGGTGAGCACCGGCCAGCTCGCGCCCGTGTCGTACTGCCCCGGGGGGAGTCGGCCCGCCGGGGCGGCGCGGCGTCGTCCGGCGAAGCCACGGGTAGGTCCGGCCATCAGAGCTCCTCGTCAGCGAAGCGTCGAGATGGAGCAGTCTGGTCCGGGTGCTCTCTCCGCAGGCGAGGGGGTGGCACCCCGGGCCGACCCGACCCGAGGCACCCCGTCGGTCAGGAGTTCAGGCGCTGGCTGATGCTGATCGCCCGGGTCACCAGGTGGTCCAGCGCGATGTCGGCGATCTTGTCGACCGGGAGGTCGTTCGCGGCGCCGGTGACGTGGCTGACGCCGTACGGGTTGCCGTCGACGAACTTGGAGCCGTCGGTGTAGCCCGGGGAGACGATGATGCCGCCGAAGTGGTGGAACGTCGTGTAGAGGTTCAGCAGGGTCGACTCCTGACCGCCGTGCAGGGTCTGGGTCGAGGTGAAGCCGGCGTAGACCTTGTCGGCGAGCAGACCCTGGCTCCAGGGGCCCCCAAGGGAATCGATGAACACCTTCAGCCGACCCGCGACGTTGCCGAACCGGGTCGGGGTGCCGAAGAGGACGACGTCGGCCCAGACCACGTCATCGGGGGTGGGCTGTTCCGGCTGGCCCTCGACGTCCTCGACGTCCTCGACGCCCGCGGCGCCGTCGCGACCGACCGCGCGCAGCCGGACGTCGGCGCCGAGCGCCTCGGCGGTGCTGGCCAGACGCTGCGCCATCGTGGCGAGCGTGCCGGTCTGAGAGTAGTAGATGATCGCAACCTTGGTGGTAGACACGGTTCTCCTAGAAATTGAAGTTTCAACTACAACGAGCATACGCGCCCACCTCGCGCCGTGCCGTGCCGCAGCGTAGGTTCGACAGCGATGGGGACCTCTTCTGTCCGGCAGCTGGCTGGGCGGCTCCCCATCGATCGGCTTCGGCTCGCTCGGCGGGCGCTTCGGACTTTACGTGACCAACTCCCCTGTGGTCGTCGCCACCGACGACCACGCCGCTGCCGCCCTCTGCCCCGCGTGCGGGCACCTCCTCTCCGCCCATGACCGGATCGGCGTCCGCTGGTGCGGCGCGACCACGGCCACCGGCGCGACCCGGGACTGCATGTGCGCCGACGTCGTCCGGGTCGTCCGCGACCTCAGCTACTACGGGGGCATCACCCCGAACCGACGAACCTCGACGGGGAAGTGACCTCCTTTCCGACGGCGTCCTCCGACGCCCCGGTTGGGCCGGTACGGTCTGTCGATGACTGCCTCCGCGGAGACCACCCGGCCTGAAGTCGTGACCTCGGCGGTGAGCCTGACCCCCGACGAGGGCGGGTACGCCGACGTCAACGGGCTGCACCTCTACTGGGAGCGCTACGGGCAGGGACCGCCACTGGTGCTGCTGCACGGTGGCATGCTCACGATCGAGCTCAACTTCGCCGGTCTCATTCCGACCCTCGCGGCGACCCACACGGTCATCGGCATCGAGCAGCAGGGCCACGGCCGCACGGCGAACACCGAGCGCGCGATCACCTACCCCAACCTGGCCTCCGACGTCGTGGCGCTGCTGGACCAGCTCGGGATCGAGCGGGCAACCGTGCTGGGCCACAGCATGGGTGGGGCGGTGGCCCTCGAGCTCGCCGTCAGCCATCCCGACCGGGTCAGCGCGATCGTCCCCGTCTCGGCCAGCGTCCGGGCCGACGGGCTGCACCCCGACCTCGGCGACCCGTCGACGTACGCCACGTCGCCGATCATGCCGACCGGGCAGGACTTCGCCGACTTCAGGGCCGCCTATCACCGGCTCTCGCCGCACCCGGAAAAGTTCGAGGAGTTCATGGCCTACCTCGGCGCGATGGACCACCACGTCGACGGCTGGACCGACGAGCAGCTGGCCGGCATCGGCTGCCCCGTGCTGATCGTCCAGGGCGACACCGACTTCACGACCGTCGCTCACGCGGGCTTCATGCACGACCACATCGCGGGGTCCGAGTTGGCGGTGCTGCCGAACACCACCCACATGCAGGTCACCCGGCGCGACACGATCCTGCTGCCGATCCTGGCCCAGTTCTTCGCCACCCACCGCCTCTGAGCTCACCGAGACAGGCGGGGCCGACGTCACGCTGCGAGGATGGCGTGGTGGCGGAGCCGGGGGCGCACGTGCTGGCGATCAGGGACGTGGGGGAGCGTGGCCTGTTGGTCGAAGTCGACACCCCGGCGAGCGTCCGTGGGTTGGCCCGCTGGGTGCACGCTCAGGAGCGGGCGTCCGAGCTCGAGGAGGTCGTGCCCGCCGCGCGCACGGTCTTCCTGACCGGCGCTGCGCCGGCGTTGCGCTGGTTCGCCGCCGCGGTCGCGGCGGTCGAGCTGCCCGAGAGCGAGCACAGCACCGGCCGCGCGGTGGAGATCTCAGTGGTCTACGACGGGGACGACCTAGCCGACGTCGCCACCCGGACCGGGCTGAGCGTCGCAGAGGTGATTTCCCACCACCGCGACGCCGAGCACGTCGTCGGTTTCTTCGGGTTCTCCCCCGGGCAAGCGTTCCTGGAGGGCGTCCCGCCGGTGCTCCGGCTGCCTCGACACGCGTCTCCCCGCACCCGAGTGCCACCGGACAGCCTCGGGATCGCCAACGAGTTCACCACGATCTATCCGCGCGCCTCTCCAGGTGGCTGGAACCTGATCGGTCGATCCGTCGGTATGCCCTTGTGGGACAGTCGAAAAACGCCGCCCAACGTGCTGCAGGTCGGGGATCGCGTGATCTTCCGGGAGCCGAGATGATCATGGAATCCCCATGATCGAAGGTGGCTCATGATCGAGATCGTGCGCCCCGGGTGGGAGGCGACGGTTCAAGATCACGGCCGCTGCGGGTTGGCGCACCTCGGGGTGCCGCGGGCTGGGGCGGCCGACCGTCGGAGCTTCGACCTCGGGAACCGGCTGCTGGGCAACGCTGTGGGCGCGGCAGCGCTGGAGTTCCTGCTCGGCGGGTTCGTGGTGCGGTTCACCGCCGCCACCACGTTCGTGATCACTGGAGCTCCGGTACCCGCGGCCCTGGACGACCGACCAATGGCCAGCGACACCTGGACCTACGCCCGCCCCGGCCAGAGGTTGACCGCCGGCCCGCCGCCGGACGGGCTCCGGACGTACCTGGGCGTGGGCGGCGGTATCGCCACCACGCCAGTGCTCGGCAGCAGGTCGACCGACACGCTCTCGGGCATGGGACCCGGACGGTTGGTGGCAGGAGACGTGCTGCCGGTCGGACCGTCCCCGCGGGCTCCGGGTCGGCCCACCGACGTCGTCTGGAGCCCGTGCCGGCCGGGTCCGAGCGTGCTGCGCTTCCGCTGGGGACCGCGGCACGACTGGTTCACCAGCGCAGCCCGGGAGGCGTTTGTCGCGTCCGGGTGGACGGTGAGCACGCAGATCGACCGGGTCGGTGCTCGGTTGCTTGGACCCAAGCTGACCACCATCGACGAGCGCCAGCTGCCCAGCGAGGGACAGCTGCTCGGATCGGTGCAGGTGCCGCCGTCGGGCCAGCCGATCGTGCTGTTGGCCAACCACGCTCCGACGGGTGGTTACCCGGTGATCGGGGTGGTGCAGCAGGCCGACGTGGCGGTGCTGGCCCAGCTTCCACCGGGCCGCGAGCTGCGATTCAGCCCGCAGCGGGTTCGCCGGTGAGGGTCGGGCGCGGGACGGGGGCCGGGGGTCAGGGGGACGGCGTAGGTCCGGCCGCCGTCAGGCCGCCGAACTCAGACCACGCCCGCTCCCACGAGAAACCGGCCGCCCGGTCCCGCCCGGCGGCGACCCGGCGCTCGGTGGCCGCGGGGTCATCGGCGCACTCCGCGATCCGCCGGGCCAGCGCCGCTACGTCCCCGATCGGTGCGTACAGCGCCGTGTCGGCACAGGCCTCGGCGATCCCGGCTGTCTCGAACGCGACGATGGGGATGCCGGTGGCGAGCCCCTCGAGGGCGACGAGCGGCAGTCCCTCCGACCAGACCGAGGGCAGGCAAAGCATGGATGCACGCCGCATCAGCCGCACCGACTCGGCGCGGTCCACGTGCGGGACGAAGTCGATCGGAACGCTCGACGCGGCGGCCGCCGCTCGGAGCTCGAGCTCGAAGGGCGAGAGCTCGCCACCCAGCCCGTAGTTGTCGCTACCGACCACCGTGCCGCGGAGCCGACGCGAGGTCCGTGCCTGGGCCAGGGTGAGCGCCTCGATCAGGTGCTGGGGCCCCTTGTGGGCCACGGTCCGCCCGATGAAGAGCACCTCGACCTCGGCGGTCGGCGCGACCGGCGTCGCGGTGGGGTCGGCTGGCTGGCGCAGAAAGGCGGGGTCGATCCCGTTGTGCACCGTGACGAGCGGCCTCCGCGTGCCCGGCATCCGGCGGGCGGCGTCGTCGCGCAGGTGGTCGGCGCAGAACACCATGGCGTCGCACTGCTCGGCCATCCGCCGCAGCTCGCGGCGACCGTACGTCCGTGACAACGGGTTGTGGACGTAGAGGACCACCGTGACCTCCGGCCGCAGCGCTGACCAGGCCGGCAGCGAGGCGGCCGCGTAGTGGCCTTCGTAGAGGATGACCAGGTCGGCGCCCGCCGCGCGGACCGCGGCGATCGAGGCGTCGTGGAGGCGGCCGAAGTGAGGTCGCGGCCGTCCGAGTGCCGCGGCGGCCACGTCCACGGCGATCTGGGCCTTGCTGAAGTACTCACGCGGACACCGTTGCGTGTGGTCCACGAAGACGTTCTCGACGTCGGGCAGGTCGAGGCCGCGGTTGTCGCTGAGCACGGCCAGCGACCGGCCACCCTGGTCCCGGTGCACCCGGGACAGTTGGCTGACCACCCCCAGCAGGGTGCTTCCCGGAGTGCAGAACGGCATCGGGACGTGAGCCACCGTGCTGTGCTGCCAGCCGTCGGCCATGCCCGCCCTTCCGCCGCCCCGGATCTCGAGCCGGACCTGTCGATGCGACGAGAACCTACCGCGGCACGGGCCCGTCCGGGCGGACTCCGACAAACGCTGTGGGGCTGTTGCGGCGTGCCGGGATCGGTCGATCGGCCTGCCCCAGGCCAGGTCGGACTACCGTAGGCCACCGATCTGCGCCGACATGGTGCCCCGGACCCGGCGGCGCAGCGCAGCGACGACATCGCGAGGAGGGGCCACGTCCGCAGGACCGACCGCGCCGAGTCGCAGGGACCCACCACCGGGAGTGCCGGGGTCCGCGCGTCGACGCCGGGTGCGGTGGGCCGTCGGCGGTGGGGTGGCTCTGGTCGTGCTGGCGCTCGTCGTGGTGGCCGCCTGGCCGCGACTGCTGATCCTGCGTCACGGCGGCAACGACGGCCGGGGCAACGCGGTGATCCCGGACGCCGGCGCCCCCCTTCCCGGTTCCTGGCCGACCCCGACCCCCGTCACCAGCACGCCGCCGGCTGGTCAGCCGGCCTACGTCAGCGCCGTCAGCGCCGATCGTCGCTCCTTCGTCGACCAGTACGGGCGTCCGCTGCTGATCCGCGGGGACTCCCCCTGGTCGCTGTTGGTGGACACGTCCCGGGCTCAGGCGGAGACGTACTTCGCCACCCGCGCGAAGCAGGGGTTCAACGCCGCCATCGTGTCGCTGTTGGGCGCTACCGGAAACGGCGCACCCAGCGACGACGGGGCCACCTACGACGGACTGCGGCCGTTCGTCGGCACCGACGCGACCCGGTTCAACGAGGCCTACTGGGCCCGGGTCCGCTCCTACCTGAAGGTGGCCGCCCGTAACGGTGTGACCGTCTTCCTCTACGCGAGCGACGCCTGGGTGGTCGGTCGGTCCTTCCGGCCGGCCAACGTGGCGGCCTGCTCCACCTACGGCGAGCAGGTGGCCGCGCACCTGGCCGGGTTGCCGAACCTCGTCTGGATGGCCGGCGGGGACTACGTGCCGCGCCCGGCCGACGTGGCGGGGGGCTCAGCGGTGGATCACTGCATCGACGCCATGATGCGGGGGATCCGGTCCACCGGGGACAACCACCTGTTCTCGGTGCAGCTGGGCTTCGACGGTGCCTTCCTGACCACCGACTACCCGTTCTGGGCGTCGCGGACGGACTGGAACTTCGTCTACACCTACTTCCCGACCTACAGCGCGGTCCGAGCGGCCTACATGCGCACACCGACGATGCCGGCGCTGCTGGGCGAAGCCAACTACGAGCGCGAGAACAACCAGCCGGACACCCCCACCACCACCACCGAGACCCTCCGCCGGCAGACGTTGTGGGCACTGACGTCGGGAGCAGCCGGGGACTTCTTCGGTACGGCTGACTGGTCGCTGCCCGACGGGTGGGAGACCCGGCTTGATTCTCCCGGGGCGCTCCAGGTCAACGCCGACCGCGACGTCGTGGCAGGACTGCCCTGGTGGCGATTGCGTCCCGACACGACGGGGCGGTTCCTCCTCGCGGGCGCCGGGACCGCGGTCGACCGGTCGGCTCGGCTGGACGTGCTCGCCAGCGACCTCGCGACGGCCACCGTCGCCGACGACGGGACGGCTGCCCTGGTCTACGTCCCGACCAGCCGGACGATCACCGTCGACCCGACCGTGCTGGCGGTGGGGACGACGGTGACCTGGGTCGACCCGTCCGACGCGTCGACACGACCGGCGGCGCTGACCACGTCCTACCTGACTCCGGGTCGCAACCACGACGGCGGTGAGGACTGGCTGCTCAGGTTCGCTTCGCCGTCGACCCAGCGCTGAGGGTGGACGGCCTTGGCGGGCCAGGAGCCCGGGCGGGTCAGGAGCCCGGGCCGGTCAGGAGCCTGGGCGGGCTCCGGTGACCTGACGCCGCGCCCGCCACGTCTGCGGGAGGTGCTTCAGGTCGCTGGCCACCGAACGCCAGCGAGGGAGGGTCCAACCGCGGCCGACCGCGGCCAGGCAACGCGCCCGTTCGGCCAGCGGCAGCTGGCCCCGCAGCGCGGTGGCGGCCAACATCGTGTTCATCTTCGCGAAAGGGAGCAGCGACTGTGGCTGGCCCGACTGGGCGTACCACTGGGCCTCGGTGAACCGGTCCCGGCCGTACTGCTCGGGGTGGCGGCGGAGCTGGAGCAGCGTCTCGGGTACCAGCACGAAGCCCCCCTGGAGGGCCATCTCGGTCAGGAAGAACATCTCGCTCCCGATGTAGGGCAGGATGCCGCGGGTCCGTCGCACGGCCGCGGTGCGCATCAAGCCGAACTCGGTCTGGTTGGCCAGGGAGTGGAGCAGGTTGTGGACGCGCTCGTGAGGGGTCGCGGCGTCGAGGCGCAGGTCGGCGTCGTTACGCTCCTCGAGGACCTCACCCTCGGGTCCGATGGTGACCGCCCGGGTGTAGGCCATCACCGCCCCCGGCCCGACGGAATCCAGCGCCGCGACGCACGAGGAGACGAAGTGCGGCTGGCAGACGTCGTCGTAGTAGGCCCACTTGAACAGCTCCCCCCGGCCCTCCGCGATCAGAAAGTTGACGTTCCAGACCCCGCCCCGGTTCTCCTGCTGCCGGATGACTCGGACCCGCGAATCGCGTTCTGCGGCCGCGCGGACGATGTCGGGGGTGGCGTCGGTCGAGGCGTTGTCGGAGACCAAGATCTCCATCGAGTCGTGGTCCTGGGCGAGCAACGAGTCCAGGGCCGTCGCCAGGTAGTGCTCGCCGTTGTAGACCGGTACCCCGAGGGTGACCTGGGGCCCGGCAGTCATGGCGCCACCGCCACGACCGGCTCGAGCTGCAGGCAGCTCGTTAGGAAGAGGTCTCGGTGGGCCCGCGCGCCAGCGGCCGCGTCGGTGCGGTACCGCTGGGCGCTGCGGGTCGCCTGGGGCAGGTGCGCGATGAGGTCGCCGAAGACGTGCTGCAGATCGTCGACGGTGACGCGCTCGAGCCGGAGGGCGTAGCTCCCGAGGCCGGCGGCGGCGAGCAGCCGCTCGCACTTGTCGGCGTAGCCCACCGACATCACCGGCGTCCCGTTCATCAGCCCGAAGATCAGGTTGTGGTAGCGGGAGCCCACCACGACGTCCAGGGATCGCACCCGGTGCAGGAGACTTCGGTAGTCGGGGTAGCCGGCGAAACAGGCCCGGCCGGGTCCTCGGCCGGCCACGGCCGCGACGACCTGCTCGGCCAGCGGACCGTCGGATGCGTCACCGACCAGCAGCTCGACCTGGTGACCCTGGTCGACCAGCCAACCGCAGAACTCGGTGATCGTCGCCTCGTACTCCTGGGCGATCTGCTGGCCACCCTCGTGGTCGTCCGGGTCGTGGTAGGAGATGACCCCGAGCCCGACCCGAAGGCCGCCCTCGGCGGGCCCGGTCGCAGGTGCGACGACATCGCCCGGCACGTCCTCGACGAGGGAGAACGCCACGTCCGGGAAGACCGTCGTCCGGGTCGCGTCGGCACCGATCGAGCCGAAGGCGGCCTTGGAGTACTCGTCGCGCACCGACACGAACTCGGAGAGCGCGACGATGCCCCGGGTGAGGAGCCGCACGCTGCGACGGGTGTCGTAGCTCGCGCCGACTCCCACCAGGGCCAGCCGGGCCCGTCGCGCCCGGACGGCCAGGGCGAGCCCGAACATGCTGAGCGGGAGCCCCCAGGGCGGTCCGCTCATCGCCTGTTCGAACACGCCGGTGCCCGGGACGACCACGAGCTGGCCGGGACGCAGACGGGAGGCGATGGTGAGCGGGTCGGACAGCTTCTGGGCGACCTTGCGGAGCGGTCGGGGCAGCCAGGACAGTCGGGACCGATCGCCGAACATCGACACCGAGGCGATCGCGTGCTCGCGGGCGACGACGTCGGGTTCACGGGTGATCGAGCCGATGGTGATCTCGGGTCGGGTGCGGATCCACGCCAGAACCGCGTCCAAGGACGCCTCATTGCCCAGGTTGCCGCAGCCGAACTCCCCGAAGAGCACGACCGATTCAGCGATGACCGTCACGATCGACGAACCCCCGAGCGGGGCCGGCCACCGGTCACGGTTCTGCGCGGGTGAAGCAGGTGCTTC
This sequence comes from Propionibacteriaceae bacterium, assembly GCA_050996715.1. Lineage (GTDB taxonomy): Bacteria > Actinomycetota > Actinomycetes > Propionibacteriales > Propionibacteriaceae > Microlunatus. Next base: position 29,774 of record JBPCRP010000145.1, on the reverse strand, counting down.
ACGGCAACCTCCCCGTTTGTCGCTCCAAGGTTCACGGGTCCCAATCGTGGCAGAGCAGGGAGCTCTCCGAGGGGGAAACACCAACCTGGCTGCTGACGCGGGTCGGCTGACACCGATTTCGCGATCTCGACCACGGGCGGCCGGGTTGCCACTAACCTCCTGATGATGGAGCCGGGGGCGTCAAGGTGATCGCAGGATCGGTGTCACACCGTGAGACGGTGGTCGGCCGGTGATCGGCGCCGCAACGCCGCTCCGCGGGGTGATCCGACGCCTCAGACGGCCGGGACAACGGCTGTTGGGCCTGGCTGACCGGTGGCTGCCGAACCAGGGCTCGCGGACCCGGGTCGCCGAGTCGGCGGCGTACTGGACCGACACCTCGCAGCCGAACTGGGCGGCCAACTCGCACTGGCGCGACGACGTCGGGACGGAGTGGACCGCCATCGGGCAGGAGCATTACGAGCGGGTTCGGGCGCGGCGCTCGCACGCGGCGGGGCCGCCGGCCGACCCGGCTGGGTCCGAGTTCGGCCGGGTCCTGGAGTGGGGCAGTGGCGGCGGAGCCAACGCCGTCGTGTTCGCCCCGAGGTCGCGCGAGTTCGTCGCCGCCGACGTCTCCGCGCCGAGTCTGGAGGAGTGCCGACGCCAGGTCAGCCGGGCCACCGATGCGCCGCTGACGACCGTGCTGATCGACAGCGAGCACCCCGAGTCGGTGCTCGAGACCGTGGCGCCGGGCTCGGTGGACCTCTTCTTGTGCTTCTACGTCTTCGAGTTGCTGCCGTCGGAGGACTACGCCTTGCGCATCCTGCGGCTGAGCCATGAGCTGCTGGCGCCGGGTGGCTTCGCCGAGATTCAAGTGAAATATCGGACCGAGGCTCGAGACACCCGGTCGATCACCCGCGCCTACAAACGAAACCTCTCCAACATGACCACTTTCGGTATCGAACAGTTCTGGGTGGCCGCCGAACAGGTCGGCTACGAACCGCTGGACGTCCAGCTCGTCCCGGTCAACGCCCTCGACGAGCGGTACGCCTACTTCGGGCTGCGCAAGCCCCCCTCCTGAACCCCCGGGTAAGTCACCGACGTCCGCGGGCCCTGGAGTGCGGAGGTCGGCCACCCGTTATCAGCACCGCCGACCTGGTCGGCCACGTCAGCAAAGGAAATCGAGCATGACCAGTGTGTTCATCGACGCCGCCGTCACCGACGACGAGCGCCGGGCGCGTCTCTACTCCGGAGACCTCTTCGTCCGCACCCACAGCGCGGCGATCTTGGACTATGTGGCGTTCACGCGCCAGCTCGTCGAGGACGCCTTCGCACCCCACGACCCGGAACTTGCTCAGTACGAGTTGGGACTCGAGGCCTACGTCGCGGTGCTCGCCGCCCTCAAGCCGGCGTTCATCCACCACCCGGAGTCCAAGCGCCACCTGCGCGCGATCCTCGAAGAGCAGGGCTGCGACTCGGACCTGACCTACTTCGACGTGCCGCGCCTGCGTACCTCGACCTCCGATGACTACTTGACCTCTGGTCTCGCGTACGCCTTCCACCCCCACCGAGACACCTGGTACTCGGCGCCGATGATGCAGGTCAACTGGTGGCTCCCGGTGTACGAGGCCCAGGCCGAGAACGTCGTCGCCTTCCACTCGGACTACTTCGACCGGGCCGTCCGCAACGGCAGCGACCGGTACAACTACTACGAGTGGAACCGGACGAGCCGCCAGCAGGCGTCGTCGCAGATCGGCAAGGACACCCGGGAGCAGCCCAAGCCGCTCGAGGAGATCCGACTCGATCCGCAGATCCGCCCGGTGCCCCCGGTGGGCGGGATGATGGTGTTTTCCGGCGCCCAGCTCCACTCCTCGGTTCCCAACACCTCTGGACGTACCCGGATCAGCATCGACTTCCGCACGGTCCATCGGGCTGATGTCGAGGCCGGCTGCGGCGCGCGCAACGTCGACTCCCACTGCACCGGCACCACGATGCGCGACTACCTGCAGGTGGGCGACCTGAGTCGTCTTCCGGCTGAGGTCATCGCCCCCTACGACGCTGGCGTGGACGCCGAGACGCTGCAGTACGCGGTCGCCGCCAGCTGAGCCGACCGCGCGCGGCTGAACTCGCCGCTGGGAGGGAACCGACGAGTGCGGGTGGCTCACTCCGGCTGGTCGGGGGTGCCGGGTCGTTCCCAGCGCACACCGGGGAAGCGAGCGAAGTCGTTGTCGAAGCTGAGGACGAGCGCGTCGTGCTGCAGAGCCAGGGCAGCCAGATGGGCATCGTTCACCAGGTTGCCACCCCGGCCCGTCACGGCCAGCAGGGCGCGCATCCGGCCGAGATGCCGAGCGTCAGGTTGCGGCGTGATCACGGCGGGATGGCCAAGCCAGCCGTCGACGACGTCGAGGGCCTGATCGGGGGTAAGTGGGCGCTCGTAGACCGCTGGGTGGGTGGCGAGCCGGAGGAAGGCAAGCAGGCTGACCCAGGGAAGCAGGGTGGTCTCCGGCCCGGAGATCGTGGTGTCCAGTGCGGCTTTGGCGGCGCCATGGTGGGTCGCGTTCTGGTCGACCGCGTACAGCAGGACATTGGCGTCGACCAGCTTCACTTGCCCACCGACTGCTTGCGGATCAGCTCGTCGTCCTCGAGGTCGGCGGCCAAGGCGACTGCGCGGTCGAGCGGAACCCGCGCGCGGCCGAGATCGAAGCTCGGAGTGCTGAACGACGCACGGCCGGTATCGACGCGGAGGCCGGCAACGATCGCCGCGTTGACCGCGTCCTTGAACGTCACGCCACGATCGGCCATGGCCCGGCGCAACAGCGACTCGGCCTCGGAGGTCAGGGTGATCGTCGTCCTCACGGCGAGCATCATAGCATCGTCATGGTGATGACTTGATGCTAACCAGGTCCGTGCCGGTCAGTCAGCAGTTGGCTGACCCGCGTCCACTGATCGCGGGTCAACCAGGACGGGTTCGAGCCCCAGGGAGCGCGCTGCACCTCGAGGTCGTCGACGCCGAAAGCGATCAGGTCGGCGACCAGTACCGGCTCGTCGTTCCACGCGATGTCCACGTCCACCGCGTACCGCACGCGGTCCCGGGCGTGGGCCTCGCGCCAGTGCGGGCTCTCCTCGACCACCGCGCGCACGGGGCCCGTGACGGATCCGCACCCCCAGATGCCCCGGCCGAAGCGTCCGCCGGTCGGGCCGGAGACCCAGAGCAGGACGGGGTCGCCCGACGCCATCAGTCGGCTGCGGTAGCCCGGCCGGACGGCCCAGGACCGAATGCTGGCGTCCCCCGCACGCAAGAAACCGGCCAGGTCCCACGCCGCCGGATTGACCTTGAGCAGCCAGGCGCCCAGGGCGTCTCGGGTGACCGCGGCCGGGACCGTCAGGCGAGCCCCATGTGGGTCCCGGCGTCGGTCAGGATCTCGGCGAGCCGGTCGACGATCTCGTCGAGCAGGGCGGCGTTGCTGATCAGCGGGGGAGCGATCTGGATGACGGCGTCGCCGCGATCGTCTGCTCGCGCGATCAGGCCGGCTGCCCGGATGCGTCCGGGCAGATAGCCGCGGAGCAGGTCGTCGCGCTCGGCCTGGTCGAAGCGGGTGTGCTGGGCATCCTTGACCAGCTCGACGGCCCAGAAGAAGCCTGCGCCGCGGGTGTCTCCGACAATGGGCAGCGCCCGGAGGTCGGTGAGCCGGGTCTCGAGGTGGCCGGCCAGATCGCGGACGTTGTCGAGCACCTGGTCGCGCTCGAAGATCTCGATGCTCTTGCGGGCGATGGCGGCGCTCAGCGGGTGACCGCCGAAGGTGATGCCGTGACGGAGCACGCGGCCCCGGTCGATCAGCGGCTCAACCACGTGCCGCTGGACGATGACCGCCCCCATCGGCGCGTAGGCCGAGGTCAGGCCCTTGGCCACGCTGATCAGGTCGGGGACGACCCCCTCACGGGCGACGGCGAAGAACTCCCCGATCCGGCCGAAACCGGTGATGACCTCATCGGCCATCAGCAGGGCACCGTACCGGTCGGCCAGCGTGCGCAGCCCGGCCCAGTAGCCGGGTGGGGGCACCAGGCAGCCGCCGGCGTTCTGGATCGGCTCGGCGATGATCAGCGCGACCTGATCGGGACCGGCGGCCTCGATAGTCTGCTCGACCTCGGCCAGCAGCCGGGCGCAGTACGCCGTCGGGTCGGCTCCGTCGGGGGCGCGGAAGGCGTTGGTGTTGCTGACGTGATGGACCTCGATCGGTGGGGTGCCGAAGCCGTCCTTGTAGCCGGGGACGCCGGTGAAGGCGAGCGCGCCGAGCGTGACCCCGTGGTACGCCGTCGTCCGGGCGATGGCCTTGACCCGCTGCGGCTCGCCTTTGGCGATGAAGTGCTCGCGGACGATCTTCCAGGCCGACTCCACCGACTCCGAGCCGCCGTTGGTGAAGAACACCTGGGCATCGATACCGGGCGCGAGTTCGCTGACCTTGTCGGCGAGCTCCATGGCCGCCGGGTGCGCCGTCCCCCAGTTGGTGTTGAACGGCAACGTCTCGAGCTGCTTGGTGGCGGCGACCGCCATCTCCGAGCCGTAGGAGTAGCCCAGCTGGGCGCAGAAGAGGCTCGAGAGGGCGTCGATGTAGCGGGTGCCGTGGCTGTCGTAGACGTAGGGCCCGTCACCCCGTTCGAGCACCAGCAGGTCGTCGATCTGCTGCTTCGCGAAGTGCATCATCAGGTGGTTGTGGGCCGTCTGAGCAATCTCGTCGTGCGCCATCGGCCCAGCATAAAGGCGTCGGTGCGTCCGCGCGCCGGCGCGTTGAAGGCAGGAGGCCTTCTCCAAACCGACCTCACGCTGGCACACTGCTGAAACGCGGTTGACGTCAGAGCCCGCCGGAGCCGAGGAAGGCGCAGCGCAGTGACAGTCATCAAGGCAGCGATCACCCAGACCACGTGGACCGGCGACGCGGCGTCGATGCTGGATCGCCACGAGCGGTTCGCCCGAGAGGCGAAGGCCGCCGGTGCCCAGGTGATCTGCTTCCAAGAGCTCTTTCACGGGCCCTATTTCGGGATCACCGAGGACGCGAAATACTACGACTACGCGGAGCCGGCCGACGGGCCGATCGTCCAGCGGTTCGCCGCACTGGCCGCCGAGCTCGGGCTCGTCATGGTGCTGCCGATCTATGAGGAGGAGCAGCCCGGCGTCTACTACAACACCGCGGTGGTGGTCGACGCCGACGGCACGATCCTCGGGAAGTACCGCAAGCACCACATCCCGAACCTGGAGAAGTTCTGGGAGAAGTTCTACTTCCGGCCCGGCAACCTGGGCTACCCCGTGTTCGCGACTGCCGTCGGACCGATCGGGGTCTACATCTGCTATGACCGGCACTTCCCGGAGGGGTGGCGCGAACTCGGCCTGAACGGGGCTCAGATCGTCTTCAACCCCAACGCGACCAAACCTGGACTCTCCAACCGGCTTTGGGAGATCGAGCAGCCGGCGGCCGCGGCGGCGAACGGCTACTTCGTCGCCGCCCCCAACCGGGTCGGCACCGAGGACAACGAGTACGGCGAGCTCGCCGTCACCTTCTACGGCTCCAGCCAGTTCGTCGACCCGCGGGGCGACCTGGTCGGCCCGATGGGCAGCGCCGAGCACGAGGAGGTCGTGATCCGCGACCTCGACCTGGGCATGATCCGGCGGGTCCGCAACGACTGGCAGTTCTACCGCGACCGGCGGCCGGAGTCCTACACCTCGATCCCCCGACCGTGATACCTGAGAGCCTGAGGTCGCGACCGTGCAGACGCTGATCAAGAACGGGACCGTGGTCAACGCCACCGGTACCGCCACCGCCGACGTGCTGATCGACGGCGAGACCATCGTCGCTGTGCTCGCACCCGGCTCGACCCTGCTGGGCTTCGACCTCGAGGCGCACGTCGACCTCGTGATCGATGCCACCGGCAAGTACGTTATCCCGGGCGGGATCGACGCTCACACGCACATGGAGATGCCTTTCTGCGGCACGTTCGCGAGTGACACCTTTGAGACCGGGACCCGGGCCGCAGCCTGGGGCGGGACGACGAGCATCGTCGACTTCGTCGTCCAGTACGCCGGGGAGAACGTGCTCGACCAGTATCACCGCTGGCACGAGAAGGCCGCTGGCAACTGTGCGGTCGACTACGGCTTCCACCAGATCCTTTCCGACGTGGGTGACGACTCGCTCAAGGCGATGGACGAGCTGATCACCGAGGGCGTGACTAGCTTCAAGCTGTTCATGGCCTACAAGGGGGTCTTCCTCTCCGACGACGGCCAGATCCTGCGGGCCATGCAGCAGGCCGCGGAGAACGGCTCCATGATCATGATGCATGCCGAGAACGGCGGCATGATCGACGTGCTGGTGTCCCAGCTGCTCGCCGAGGGCAAGACCGATCCCTACTGGCACGGCATCTCCCGGCCCTGGCAGGCCGAGGAGGAGGCGACCCACCGGGCGATCATGATCGCGAACCTCACCGGGGCCCCGCTCTACGTCGTGCACGTGAGCGCCAAGCAGGCCGTCGCGCAGATCGCTGCCGCGCGTGATCACGGTCAGAACGTGTTCGGCGAGACCTGTCCGCAGTACCTCTACCTGAGCCTGGAGGAGCAGCTCGGCGCCAGCGGCCCGGTGTGGGGAAGCTTCGAGGGGGCCAAGTGGGTCTGCTCCACGCCGCTGCGGGCGCGGGCCGAGGGACACCAGGACCACATGTGGCAGAGCCTGCGGACCAACGACCTGCAGATGGTCTCCACCGACCACTGCCCGTTCTGCATGAAGGATCAGAAGGATTTGGGTGTCGGGAACTTCGCCAAGATCCCCAACGGTATCGGCTCGGTCGAGCACCGGCTAGACCTGATGTTCCAGGGTGTGGTCACCGGCCGGATCTCGTTGCCCCGCTGGGTCGAGCTGACGTCGACCACCCCGGCTCGGATGTTCGGCATGTACGGCCAGAAGGGGGTCATTCAGCCCGGGGCCGACGGCGACGTGGTGGTCTACAACCCCCGCGGTCACACCTCGATCGGCGTCGGCAAATCCCATCACATGAACATGGACTACTCCGCCTGGGAGGGTTTCGAGATCGACGGCCACGTCGACACGGTGCTGTCGCGGGGGACGGTGGTGGTGCACGACGGCGCCTACGTCGGCACGAAGGGCCACGGTCGCTACGTCAGGCGTGGCCTGTCGCAGTACCTGATCTGACCGCGTTCCCCCGACGGAAGCAGAGAAGAGCTGATCATGGAATTCGGTGTCGTGCTGCAGACCAACCCGCCGGCGCGGCGGACCGTCCAGCTCGCCGAGCTGTCCGAGGCCCACGGCTTCGACTACCTGTGGACGTTCGACAGCCACCTGCTGTGGCAGGAGCCGTACGTGATCTACAGCCAGATCCTGGACCGCACCCACCGGATCAAGGTCGGACCGATGGTCACCAACCCCGCGACCCGGGACTGGACCGTGACCGCATCAATCTTCGCCACCCTCAACGAGATGTACGGCAACCGGACGGTCTGCGGGATCGGCCGCGGTGACTCGGCCGTACGGGTCACCAACGGCAAGCCCGCCACCCTCAAGCAGGTGCGGGAGGCGACGCACGTGATCCGTGAGCTCGCCAACTGTCGGGTGGTCGACTACCAGGGCTCGCGGCTGCAGTTTCCCTGGGCCCGGACGTCCAGCCTCGAGGTCTGGGTCGCGGCGTACGGACCGCTGGCGCTCAAGACCGCGGGCGAGGTCGGCGACGGGTTCATCCTGCAGCTGGCCGACGTGGACATCGCCGCCTGGATGATCGAGGCGGTCCGCACCGCCGCCAGCAACGCCGGCCGGGATCCGGAGGCGATCACTTTCTGCGTGGCGGCGCCGATGTACGTGCTGCCCCGGGGCGAAACCGACTGGGCCCCGATGCGCGACCAGTGCCGCTGGTTCGGTGGGATGGTCGGCAACCATGTGGCCGACATCGTGGCGAAGTACGGCGACTCCGGACCCGAGGAAACGAGCGCGGTGCCGCGGGCCCTGACCGACTACATCAAAGGCCGGCAGGGCTACGACTACAACGAGCACGGCCAGGCCGGTAACCCCCACACCAGCTTCGTGCCCGACGACATCATCGACCGGTTCTGCCTGCTGGGCACCGCCGAGGACCACGTCGCCAAGCTCGAGCAGCTGAAGGCGATCGGGGTGGACCAGTTCGCGGGGTACCTCCAGCACGACAACAAGGAGGAGACCTTGCGGGTCTACGGGGAGACGATCATGCCGCAGCTGCGCGACCACGTGACGGCTCGTGCCTAGTCGGCTGCGCGGGCTCGGTCCGACCTTGCTCTGTTCGAGGAGGGGAGGAGGTTCTCAGGAGGTGAGAGTTTCCTCGTAATCGGTGATCTGCGTGACGTTGGCCTGCGAGTGACTGCTCGGGTCGAAGACGTAGCCGAGCCACTCCTTGGCCAGCCGACGAGCCAGCTGCAGGCCGATCACGCGCTGGCCCATGGTCAGCACCTGACAGTCGTTGGAAAGGATCGAACGCTCGACGCTGAAGCAGTCGTGGGCCACCGTGGCCCGGATGCCCGGCACCTTGTTGGCCGCGATCGAGACGCCGATCCCCGTGCCGCAGAAGAGGATCGCGCGGTCGGCCTCACCGGCCATGATCTTCTGCCCCGCAGCGATGGCCACGTCGGGGTAGGAGCAGTCGGCCAACTGGCCCGCGTACACCCCGAGGTCTTCCACGCTGGCCACCCGGTCGTCGGACTTCATGTCCGCCAGGATCGCGTCCTTGTAGTCATACCCTGCGCTGTCGCTGCCGACCAGCAGTCGGATGCCGTCGCTCATGTCGTGCTCCTGTCTCTCGTCTCTGCTCACTCGTCGGTCTCACCCAGGACAGCACCGATAGCCGTCACAATCATTCCCATCGACACCGCCCCGGGGTCGGGGGTGCCCTTGCTGCGCTCGGCCAGCGGCCGCGCCCGACCGATCTTCGGGACCAGCGAGGAGGTCGCGTCTGCCGCCTGTACGCACACCCTGGCCGCCGCCTGCCATGCCTGCGCCAGCGTAGATCCACGGTCCACCTCCTCGACCAGGGTGTCGACGAAGGGGAAGAGCGCGTCGAGCATGGTCTTGTCACCGAGCTCGGCCTTGCTGAAGGTCTGCAGCTTGACCGCCGACTGCCGGATGGCGTCCGCCACCCGCGACGGGGTCACCTCCTCGGTGTTGCCCAGCTCTTGGCCCACCCCGTCGAGCAGCAGCCCCCAGAGCACGCCGCTGGTCCCGCCGGCCTTGTCCCCGAAGGCCGCCCCGGCCGCAGCGAGCACGGTCTGCACCCCGCCGTCGGTGTCGCGCGCCGCCTGCGCCGCGGCGGTGGAGCCCCGGGACATGCCGATGCCGTGGTCACCGTCACCGGCGATGGCGTCGATCCGGCCCAGCTCGTCCTTGTTCTCCTCGACCACCCGGTTCAGCGCCTCCACCGCACGAACCGCTACCGCGGCCGCCGCGATCGAGGCCTCGCTCGCCTCGGCGGTCTCGGCCTGCGTCACGTCGTCGTCGACCTCGTGCCGTTCGGTGAACAAGGTGCTCACCTCGGTCGTGCCGCGCCGGAAGGCCGGGGTGTCGGCGGGGGCGGACCACAGCGCCTCGAGCTCGTCGTCCAGCCAGGTGACCGAGAGCGAGCAGCCAGCCATGTCGAGGCTGGTGACCAGCTCACCCACCTCGGGCTGGACCAGCTCGACGCCGTCGCTCTCGAGCTTGTCGACCACCGTCCCGAAGAGGGCAAAGAGCTCCTCGTACTTGGTCGACCCCAGCCCGTTGACCAGCACCGCCGCCTTGGCCGTGCCCTCGGGCCGTTCGTCCAGCACGGTGTCGACGAGCCGGGCCGCCAACTGGGCCGCCGGCATCCACGGGGCGGAGCTGACGCCCGGCTCACCGTGGATGCCGAGCCCGAAGTCCATCTGCCCGGGCTCGACGTGGAAGAGCGGGTCCTCGGCGCCGGGGAGGGTGCAGCCGTCGAACGCGACCCCGAAGGAGTACGTGGCGGCGTTGGCCTTGCGCATGATCCGCTCGACCTCGTCGAGGTCAGCGCCCTGCTCCGCGGCGGCGCCGGCGATCTTGTAGACGGTGAAGGTGCCCGCGATGCCGCGCCGTTTGTCCTGTTCGTCGACCGAGGCCGAAGCGATGTCGTCGGTGACGTAGACGACCCGGGTGTCGATGCCCTCCGCGCGCAGCCGGTCGGCGGCCAGGCCGAAGTTCAGCCGGTCCCCGGCGTAGTTGCCGAAGCCCAGGATGAGCCCGGCGCCGCCGTGGGCCGCCCGGCCGACACGGTAGACCTGCTCGGCCGACGGCGAGGCGAAGATGTCGCCCAGCACCGCCGCGTCGGCGAAGCCGCGACCGACCACCCCGTTGTACGAGGGGTAGTGGCCCGAACCACCGCCGACGAGCAGACTGACCTTGCCCTCCAGCGGTCCGCCGGCCCGGACGAAGCCGGAGGCTCCCTCGACCCGCTCCACGTGGCGGGGGTAGGCCGCGGTGAAGCCGCGGATGACGTCGTCTTTGAAGGCTGCCGGGTCGTCGTACACGAAGGTCATGTCTGCTCCACGGTGAGTCGATGGCCGAAACTGGGGGTGCGGGCGGGCCGGGGGGAGCTCCGGCCCGCCTCGCGCTGACTACTGGGTGATGACGAAGTCGTTCACCTTGTCGGCATTGTCCTTGGTGATCAGCACGCAGTCCAGCGCCTGCTTCTCCTCGGGAACGCCGGTCTCACCGGTCTTGATCACGCTGTCCAGCTGCGTGACCGCCTTGGTGGTGCCCTCCACGATGGGCTGCAGGACCGTGGCGACCATGCTGCCGCTCTTGACCGCGTTGACCGCGTCCTGGTTGCCGTCGAAGCCCAGCACCTTGACCTTGCCCACCTTGTTCTTCTGCTTCAAGGCGTTGATCGCGCCGAGCGCCATCTCGTCGTTTCCGGCGATCACGCCCTGCACGTTCGGGTTCTTGCTCAGCAGGGCCTCCATCTTTTCCTGGCCCTGCTGACGGTCCCAGTTGGCGATCTCCTGTCCGACGATCTTCAGGTCGGGGTACTGGTCGATCACCGAGTGGTAGCCGTCGGAACGCACCTGGGCGTTGTTGTCGCTCGGCTTACCGAGCAGCTCGACGTAGGTGCCCTTGTAGTTCATCGCCTCGGCCCAGGCCTCGGCGCCGGCGGTGGCGCCCTGAGCGTTGTTGGAGACGATCTGGGACTTGGCCAGACCGGTCTTGCTGATCTCGGCGTTCACCAGCACCACCGGGATCTTCGCGTCGACCAGCTTCTGCACGGCGGCGACACTCTCGTCGGCCCCGGCCGGGTCGAGGATGACGCCCTTGACCTTGTCGTTGATGGCCGTCTCGATGATGCTGTTCTGCTGGGCGGGGTCGTTCTTGTGAGCCGCGGTGGTGCTCTGGTAGCCCAGCTTCTTGACCTCTGACTCGGCGGTGGCCACCTCGGCCTTCCAGTAGGGGTTGGACGGATCGACGGTGATGATGGCGATGGTGCCGCCGGCGGCGTCGGCGGAAGCTCCCGTCGAGGAGCCCGGAGAGGCGGTGTCGGAGCCACCTCCGCATGCGGCCAGAGGAAGGGTGAGCGCCAGGGCCAGGAAGGGTCCCGCGACCCAGCCGCGCTTGAGTCGGTCGAACATGGTCGTCCTTTCGTCGTTCTTCGTGGAGAGCGAACCGAGAGCCTGAAGGGTCAGGCGTCGCGGGCGGTACCGGACCTCGACTGCTGGTTGGCCCGGGCGTTGAGGACAGCGCGACGGGCGTTGCGCTGTTTGGTGACGATCTGCTGGATCTGGTCGACGGCCACCGCGAGAATGATGACCGCACCGGTGATCACCTGCTGCCAGAAGGGCGAGACTCCGACGATGACGAGGCCGTTGGCCAGGAACCCGATCACGAAGGCGCCGATGATGGTGCCGCGCACCGTGCCCCGCCCGCCGGACAGGGCCGCACCGCCGATCACCACGGCCGCGATCGCGTTCAGCTCGTAGAACTGTCCGAGGTCGGCGGTGGCCGAGCTGATGTTGGCAACCTGCAGGATGCCCACCACGCCGGCACACAGCCCCGAGAGCACGTAGATCCGGATCTGCACCCGCTTGACCGGGACGCCAGAGAGCTGGGCGGCGCGGGAGTTGCTGCCGGTGGCGTAGAGCCAGCGGCCGAACGGGGTGCGGGTCAGCAGGATGGAGAAGATCACCGCGAAGGCGATCATCACCCAGGCCGAGATCGGCAGTCCGAGCGGAGGCCCGGCGAAGACGGTGAAGAAACCGGTGTTGTAGAGGTAAGGGTGACCACTGAGCTCGTTGGTGATGTTCTGCCCGTTCAGGAGCACCTGGGTGAGACCGCGGGCCACGTAGAGCATTCCCAGCGTGACGATGAACGGGGCTAGGTTCAGCCGGGCGATCAGTAATCCGTTCACGTAGCCCACCAGCATGCCGACGGCGACCGAGACGATGACGATCACCCACACCTCGGGGAACATGATCGCCTGGGTGAGGGGCAGGTTCAGGCCGCGGAACAGGTTGCCGGCCACGGCACCGGTGAGCCCCACCGTGGAGCCGACCGAGAGGTCGATGCCGCCGTTCAGGATGACCATCAGCATGCCGAGGGCCACGATGGCGTTGAACGCGACCTGTTTGGTGATGGTGGTGAGGTTGCCCGAGGTGAGGTAGTTGTCACTCAGCACCGCGAAGATCACCACGATAATGATCAAGGCGATCAGGGCCCGACCCTCGACGAGCACCGAGTTGAGGTTGAACGCGGGCAACCCGGACCTGGACTTGGCAGGGGTGGGACCCGAGGGTACCGACGATGGGGCGGTGGTCGTGGTGCTCACTGGTCGTCTCCGTTTGACTGATCGGCGGGTGGCGGGGTCGGTTCGGTTGCGGATCGGGCGTTGGCGCCGGGATGGGCGTGCTGGGCGTCCTCGTGCTCGCCGGAGGCGGCCATCACCTCGTCACGCGTACAGGTCCTGGGGTCGAACTCCCGGACGATCCGGCCCTTGCTCATCACCAGGATCCGGTGCGATGCGGTCAGGGCCTCGCCGACCTCGGAGGTGACGTAGAGGACCCCGAGGCCCTTCTCGGCCTCGCGGAACAACAACGCAAAGATCTCGCCCTTGGCGCCGACGTCGATCCCGCGGGTGGGTTCGTCCAGCAGCAGCACCTTGGGGTCGGTGAGCAGCATCTTGCCGATCACGACCTTCTGCTGGTTGCCACCCGAGAGTGAGGTGATCAAGGCGCCCGGTCCGGCGGTCTTGACCTTGACGTCGGCGATCTCCCGGTCGATGTTGGCTCGCTCGGCCCGCCGTGCGATGAACAAGCTCTTCACCGTTGACAGCAGGCTGGCCAGCGACATGTTCGCCCCCACGCTCATCATCTGGACCAGGCCGTCCCGCTGCCGGTCCTCGGGCACCAAGCCGAGTCCCAGGTCGATCCGCTCGGCGATACCGGTGCCTGCCAGGTCTTGCTCGCCCAGCAGCACGCGTCCCCCGGAGATCGGGTCGCGACCCGAGAGCGCCTCCATCAGCTCGGTGCGACCCGCCCCCATCAGCCCATAGAGGCAGACGATCTCACCCTGCCGGACGTCGATGGAGACGTCGTTCACCGCGACCCGTCCGGTCTCGAGCTCGGCCACGGTGATGTTCTGCACGGAGAGGGCCACCTCGCCGTAGTCTCGAGCTGCGTCCCGGAAGTCGTAGTCGGCCTCGCGGCCGACCATCTGCCGGACCACCCAGCTGAGGTCGATGTCGGACGCGTCGGCGGTGGCCACCAGGTCACCGTCGCGGAACACCACGGCGTAGTCGGCGATCTCGATCGCCTCCTCGAGGTGGTGAGAGATGTAGACGATGGCCACCCCGTTCGCGGTGAGGTCGCGGATCACCTTGAACAGCACCTCGACCTCGCTGGCGCTGAGGGCCGAGGTGGGCTCGTCCATGATCAGGATCCGAGCGTCGGCCGCCAGGGCCCGGGCGATCTCGATGACCTGCTGCTGACCGACCCGCAGGTCCTGGACCAGCGTGGAGGGCCTGATCGGCTCCTCCAGCCGCTCCATCAGCTCCCGGGTGATGTCGCGCTCGCGTCCGTAGTCGACCGTGCCGGCCGGGGTCCGCAGCTCCCGGCCGATGAAGATGTTGTCCCGGACGCTCAGGTTGGCGCACAGGTTCAGCTCCTGGTGGATGATGGAGATGCCCTTGGCCACCGCGTCGGTGGTCGAGGCCAGGGTGACCGGCTCGCCGTCGAGGAGCAACTGGCCCGCGCTCGGCTGCTCCACCCCGGAGAGGATCTTCATCAGCGTGGACTTGCCGGCCCCGTTCTCCCCGAAGAGCACGGTGACCTTGCCCCGCCTGACCTCGAAGTTGACGCCTTTGAGCGCGCGGGTGACGCCGTAGGTCTTGGCGATGTCCACCGCTTCCAGGACGACGGCGCCGTCGTCGCCGGTCGCCGTCGTCGCCGGTGCCTCGATCGTGCCGGAGCTCATCAGGCCGCCTCGATGGTGACCGGCTGGACGTTGATCGGCTTGGGCTTGGGGACGGTGTTGCCGATGACCTGCACGCTGACCACCCCGAGCAGCGTGACCTTCTTGCCCTTCAACGAGGCGGGATCAGCCAGGCTTTGGTCGACGTTGTCGATCATCAGCTTCTTGAGCTCGTCGGCGACGTACTGATACTCGGTCTGGCCGGGTGCGTCGGCGAACTTGAAGCCCATCACGTCGCGCACCGGGGTGCCGTTCACGGCGGTGCTGAGCGGCACGATGATCGGGGTCTGGCTCGGGACTCCCTCGACCTGGAGCCGCAGCGAACTTGCGCTGGCCTCGGTGACCTTGCCGGTCGCGGTGACCGGGAAGTCGTAGGCCCCTTCGTTCGGGCTGACCGCGTGGTACTTCTCGGCCGCACCCTTGACGTCGGACTGCAGGGCGGGGACGACCTCACCGAGGGGTGCCGCTTGGCCGGACAGGTCGCTGGTGGCCTTGGTGTACAGGTCGCCGGCTACCGCCGCCGGCTCGAAGGGCTTCGGCGCGATCGCGGCTACCTCCTCGGGGGTGAGGAACTTGGTGTTGAGCACCATGGCGATCACCAAGATCACCAGCAGTCCGGCGCCGATCAGGCGGTTCCGAACGGTCTTCGTGGGTGGTCGGGGCATGCGGCTCTCCTGTGACACGGGCCAATGGGTGGGTGGAGCTCGTGGGCGGGTCGGTTACCCGACCCGGGTGGTGGCGGGGTGATCACGACAGAGCGCAATCAGGTCGAGGAAGTCGGCGGGCTGCCAAGCAGCGCGACCCACGAAGAGCCCGTCGGTGCTGGGGTCGTCGAGGAACGCGCCGGCGTTGTCGTGGTCGACGCTGCCACCGTAGAGCACGGCCCGGGGGCGGCCACCGTCGCTGAGCTCGGTGATCGTGCTCCGGATGGTGGCCAGCACCGGGGCGATCTCGGCGGGTGCCGCCGCCCGGCCGTGTTCGCCGATGGCCCAGACCGGTTCGTAGGCGATCACGACCCGCTCGACCTCGGCCGTTGTGGACAACGCGGCCCGCACCTGGTCACCGACGAACGCCTGTTCGGCTCCCGCGTCCCGGACCTCGGCGGGTTCCCCGACGCAGACCAGGGGCACGAGGTCGGCGGTCAGCGCCGCGGCCACCTTGGCGGCCACCGTCGCGTCGGCCTCTCCGAACCAGGCACGCCGTTCCGCGTGACCGATCTCCAACAGCTGGGCTCCGGCGTCCTTGATCATCTCCATCGACACCTCACCGGTCCAGGCGCCGTCGGACTCCCAGTGGGCGTTCTGAGCGCCGATGATGATCGGCGAGCCGGCCGGCAGCCGGTCGGCGACCGTCGTAAGGGCGGTGAGCGGCGGGATGACGAAGACGATTGGGTCGGGGCCCGGGCCGGCACCGGCCGCGGCGAGACCGTCGACGAGGACGTCGAGGTACGCGGCGGCCTGCGCGCGGGTCTTGTTCATCTTCCAGCTCGTTCCCACCCAGCGCTGATTCGATCCGACCGGCGTGACGGTCACGGGATCAGCGACACCTTGACCGACTTGTCGCCGGCGGCTACGAGGTCGAGGCCTTCCTGGAACTGCGCAAGGGGCAGCTGGTGGGTGACGATCTTCTCCATCGGGAGCTTGCCCGACTCGAGGAGCTTGATCGCCGCCGGCCAGCAGTAGGGCCCGAGGTGCGCACCCAGGACGTCCAACTCCTTGTCGTCGCTGATGATCGACCAGTCGACGCTGACGTCACTGCCGAAGACGCTGTACTCCACGTAGGTGCCGAGCTTGCGCAAGATGTTGAGTCCCTGGGGGACGGCCGACGGGTGGCCGGTGCCCTCGAGGTAGACGTCGGCGCCGTAACCGCCGGTGAGGTCCTTGACGATCGAGATCGCGTCCTCCTCGGCGATGTTGATCACCAGGTCCGCGCCGCACTCCGTGGCCAGGGCCAGCTTGGTCGGCGAGACGTCGAGGGCGATCACCCGCGCCGGGTTCTTGCTGACCGCGCCGGCGATCATGCCGAGTCCGATCGGCCCGCAACCGGCGACGACGACGGTGTCTTCGAAGGTGATCCCGGCACGCTCGACGGCGTGCAAAGCGCAGGAGAGGGGTTCGACGAAGGCGGCGTGCGCGGCCGGCAGGTCTGAGCCCATCTTGTGCACCAGGGCGTCGGTGGAGAAGATCATGTAGCTGGCCATCGCCCCCGGGGTCCGGCGCTTGAAGCCGTACAGGTCGTGCGGGGCGCACATGTGGTACTGGCCGCGCAGGCAGTAGCGGCACTTCCAGCAGGGCACGATCTGCTCGCTGGTCACTCGGTCACCGACGGCGATGCCCCAGTGCTCGGTGGCCTGGTCGTCGAGCTGGACGACGGTGCCAACGAACTCGTGCCCGGGGATGACCTCGGTCTCGGCCCAGGCGGGCCGGTTGGCGTCGCCCCAGAACTTCGAGGCGCCGTGGTAGCACTTCAGGTCGCTGGCGCAGATGCCGACCGCTTCGACCTTGACCAACGCTTCGCCGGGCCCGGGCCGGGGGACCGCCACCTCCTCGAGCACGTAGTTCTCCGGGCCGTGACAGATCACGGCCTGCATGGTCGTGGGAATCTGGTTGTCGGTGGTGGGGCTAGCGGACTCAGTGGACATCGTTGTTCCTCCGGAGAAGCGTGTTGCGGTCGGTCTGGACCCTAGTCCTGCCCGTGAACATTTGTCCACATCAGATGTTCAGAACGGGGGATGTCGTGAACAGATGTCCACAGGGGTCATACTGCGGGACATGGTGGGCGCACGATCAGGAGCGCGTTCGTCGGACGGATCATCGGCCGACGGCAGCGTCTTCATGCCCGCACTTCTCTACGCCGCGGCAAAGTTGTACTACGACGAGGACGCCACTCAGGCCGAGGTCGCGGCCAAGCTGGGTACGAGCCGGGCCACCGTATCGCGGCTGCTGGCCGAGGCGCGGCGCCGCGGGATCGTGCAGATCACGGTGCTGCCGCCTCAGCAGCCGATCAGCGACGACCTCGGTGTACAGCTGGCCCGAGTGCTCGGCCTCCAGGCGGTCTACCTGACCACTCCGCTGCCCCCGGCCACGGCCAACCGTTCCGGTGCGGACGTGATGGGCAGCGTGCTGGCGCCCGCGGTCGGCCGCGCGCTCACCGCCGCCCGTCTGGGTTCGGGCGACGTGCTCCTGGTGTCGTCAGGGCGCACGGTCTATGAGGTCGCGAGTTTCGACCTGCCGCGGCTGCCCGGGGTGGTGGTCGCGCCGACCGTCGGGGGTACCGACCAGCCCGAGGCCTGGTTCCAGACCAACGAGATCGTCCGCCGCTTCGCCGACCGGATCGGTGGCCGGCCCACCTACCTCTTCGCGCCGGCCCTGCCCGGACCCGACCTCTACGAGATCCTGCTCCGCGACCCGGCCATCGACCGGGTGCTGCACCTGTGGCCGCAGGCCAAGGTCGTCGTCACCGGGGTCGGCGCCCCGCCCCTGCTGCGCTCGCAGGTCCCTCAGTTCGTGCCGCGCGACTCACCCTCGCTTCGGGAGGCGATCGGCGACATCTGCTCCCGCTTCTACGACCGGGGCGGTGCACCGGTCGAGTTCGAGGGCAGCGACCGGCTGATCGCCCTCCGACTGTCCGAGCTGCGCGAGCTGCCGATCGTGATCGCGGTGGCGGCCGGACCCGACAAGGTGACCCCGGTGGTCGTGGGGGCGAGGGCGCACTACTTCACCCAGCTCGTCACCGACCCCCTCACCGCGCAACAGATCCTCGCGAGTCTCTAAAGGTGACGCCCGGCGACGGCCGACTCCCGGCTCGGAGAAGTCGTCACGCCGCGTCCGAGGGTGGATTGGGCGGGGTGGATGTCGTCACCGGTCGGCATACGTGCGGCAGGGGGTGGGTTGGGCGGGGTGGATGTCGTCACGGGTCGGCATCCGTGCGGCTCCCGGAGCGGCGAAGTCGCCAGCAGTGCGCCCGCGGCCGACCCGGAGCCCGGCGACAGCCCGAGGCTCGTGCGGACGTCGTGTCCTAGAGTCACGACATGGAGATCGGCAAGGCCCTGGCCGCGGCCCGGGCCACCCACCAGTCCGTGCTCACCACGTTGCGCAACGACGGCCGACCGCAGCTGTCCAACGTCGTACACGCCGTCGACGACGAGGGGGTGCTGCGGGTCTCCACCACCGCTGACCGGGCCAAGTACGTCAACCTCACCCGTCGACCGTGGGCGGCGATCAAGGTCGACGGCGAGAGCTTCTGGTCCTATGCGGTGCTTGAGGGCGACGTCACTCTCTCCGACGTGGCGGCGGCTCCTGACGATGCGACGCTCGAGGAGCTGGTCATGGTTTACCGGGCGATCTCTGGCGAGCACGACGACTGGGACGCCTATCGGGCTGCGATGGTGGCCGAGCGCCGGGTGGTCGTCCGGCTGCACCCCACCTACGCGTACGGCGCGCTGCGGTGAGACGGTCCGCTCAGCTCCGGCGGACGGCGACCCGCTGACCGACTGCACGCAGGAACTCGTCCCGTTCGTAAGCATTGTCGTCAGTTCGGGCGCGTTCGGGCGCGTTCGGGTACCGGGCTCGTGGTGACGGGGGCGACGTGGTCAAAGGTCGTCTCCGGTTCCGGTGCGAACGGGACACCTTCCGGCCTGCTCAACGCCGACAAGAAGGCGGGCAGGGAGTCGCTGGGAGCTCGAGGGTGAAGCGCTGGACCGGCTGGCAGACCTGCGTGCTCGCCTGACGGATTGCGGCGTCGAGCACGGCCGTCAATGGGTTATCGCCGCCGCCCCACTCAGGCGATGACGGCGTCGAGGGCCCACAACGCCTGCGCGGTGGGACAGGGGTACTGGTCGGCGGCCGCGAGCTCAGCGGGTCGGCACTCCGCACACCGCAGGTGCACGAGGCCGTCAGCGGTCACCACCGACTCGGCGTCGTGCTGGGTCAGCACCAGGTAGAGCGCGCCGATCAGTTGGTGGCCGCTGCTGGCCCGGGCCCGGCGCAGCAGCCGGGTGCGTTGGTCGAGGACCAGCTGCTGCGTGGCCAAGCCGGGGTGCAGGGATCCCACGACGGGAAGGCGCTCGCCGAAGGAGCGCTCGGCGCTGGCTTCGATCGACATGACGCTCCTCGGGCGCATCTGGCGGTCCGCTGGGAGCACAGTGCCCCACCGACCCCGTCGACGGCTGACCGAACCTCAAACCTCGGCTAAGGATTTTGTTGGTTGCCCGCCGCACCGGTTCGGCCCCCGCGGTGTCACCTGGGCTGGGCCCTGGACGGCTCAGGACAGACCGGAGAAACCGCCGAGATGGACGTCGAAGAAAGCCAGGATCCGCCGCTTCGCGTCGGCCGCGGCGTTGTGGTCGTACCCCACGCCCATCACCTTGAGCAGCGGGGTGAGGGGAGACGCGGCGGTGATCCGGTTGATAAACCCGTGGCCGGCTTCCGGGTACTCCTCGACGTCCGCGGTCACCCCGGCCGTGCTCGCTCCGGTCCGCAGCTTGTCCGCGGCGCCGGCAAGGCTCTTGTCGCTGCCGCCGAAGCTGGCGACGATCGGGCAGGCACCCGCCAGAGCCTCAGCGATGTCGTCGGGCACCATCCCGTAGTTCACGCTGGCAGCCGACCACCCCGGACGGGCGGCGAGCAGCAGGGCGAACCCGCCACCCATGCAGTAACCGATGCAGCCGACGGTGCCGGTGCAGTCGGGGGCCGCTGCCAGCGCCGCCCGGGCGCGCTCGATCTCGTCGAAGACGGGCCCACGGCGGGCGCTGAGCTGGGCGAAGACGCCCTTCACGCAGGTGAGGGCACGCTTGCCCTCGAAGAGGTCGGGTACGACGGTGAGGTACCCGGCAGCCGCCAGCCAGTCCGCCTGCTCGCGCATGTCGTCGCCCAGGCCGAACGCGTCGTGGACCAGCACCACGCCGGGCCAGGGTCCCGGCCGGTCGGCGGTGGGAACGGGGACCGCGACATAGCCACTGCCGGGCACGAGCCGGGCGACACCGGGGTCGGGGTCGGTAGCTGGGCTCATGAGGACTCCTGGTGCTGAGGTCGGTATGGAGGTCGGGAAACGCGTGGGGCCGGGAGGCCGAGCGCGATCAGCACTCGTGCCGACCGTACTCAGGGTTCCCAGCCGCAGCCCGGTGGGGGAGACGACGACACCCCCGGGGTCCGAGGACCCCGGGGGTGACGGTCGGTCAGCTGGTCATGATCGGCTGGCCCAGTTGACGATTCGTCGTCGAGCGATCAGCTCCTGGGGATGCTGGTCAGCCACTTGTAGTTCGGCGACCCGAGGCCGGTCACGTTATCCCACCCGGTGACCGTGGTGAGCGACGAGTCCTGGTCGAAGGTCCGGATGCTGTACAGCAGGCCGTCGGCCGGGTTCTCGCCGTTCGCGTAGTCGACCCGGACGTTGCCGGCCTGCGGCGGTGCGCCCTTGATGTCGGTGAACACGCCCGTCTTGTACTGGCTGTAGATCGTCGGGTTGAGGAAGCCGATCCGGCCTCCGACCTGCTGATTGACCAGGGCGGCCATCCCGGCGTAGAGCGGTGAGGCGAGGCTGGTGCCGCCGATCCGGTACTCCGCGTAGTAGGCCCCGTCGGAGAAGGTCTGCGTCTGGCCGACGAGGAAGCCCGTGGTCGGGTCCGCATCCAACCCGACGTCGGGCACGGCGCGGCCGGAACCGAACCGGGCCGGGACGACACCGTCCTGGTAGCTGGGACGATTGAACAGGTTCGACGAACCGCCGCCGGCGCCGTAGAGGTAACCCACCGGGCTCCAGGACTTGCCGTCTTTGCTGAGGCTGTACTTCTGGGTGCCCCAGCCGGTCTGAAAGTTGAACTTGCCGTCCGCACCGATGGCGTCGGCCGTGCCACCGACCGAGGTGACGTAGGGATCAGAGCCCGGGTAGTCGACCTGCTTGAGGCCGGTGGACGCCAGGTTGTCACCCGAGTCGCCCGAGGAGAACATGAAGCCGATGCCCTGCATCGCGCCCTGCAGGAAGACCTGCTGGTAGGCGACGATGTTGTCGACGCTCTCGTTGGCTTCGAGGTCGCTCCAGGAGTTGCTGACGATGGACGCCACGTTGTCGTCCACGACCTTGTTCAGGGTGGTCAAGAAGTCGTCGTCGTAGCAGCTGGACGAGGCGTAGTAACGGATCTTGGCTTCGGGAGCCATCGCGTGCACGGCCTCGACGTCCAGCGTCTGCTCGCCGTACCAGCCCTGCGGACCGCAGGCGGCCTGGCCGGTGAAGGCCTTCGGCAGCACCTGGGAGTACTGACCCTTGGTGTAGCTGCCGTCACCGTGCCGGATGGCGTAGGCAGAGACGTCCTTACGGATCGTCGGCGAGGCGTAGGCGTCGGTGAGCGCGACGGTCACGCCCTTGCCGGTCAGCGTCGAGTTGTTCTCGTAGGCCGCTCGCAGCTGCGGACCCGTGTAGCCGCAGACCGCGTAAGGCAGATGCTTGCCGGCGAAGGAGGGCAGCTTCGTCTTGTAGTCCGCCTGGTACTTCGCGGTCAGCTGGCCGTAGGAGGCCGAGCAGGGACGCGCGTTGCGGAAACCGGGCGCCGGGGGTTCGGCCGGAGTGGTGTTGTGCTCGACCTTACGTGGGGTGGTGTCCAGGCCGCTGACGCCAGAGATCGTGCCGGCGAGGGTGGCGGGCACGGTGACGGGCTTGTTGTTGGCCTGCACGGTGACGCCGTGGTGCTTGTAGGTGTTGATCGTGACGCCGAAGGCCTTCTGCACCGCGGCGACCGAGCCGCGCACGGTCAGGTAGCGATGGTGTGCCTCGACGGCGGTCACCTTCAGCTTGTTGCCGGTCAGCCAGCGGCTGACCTGAGCGACGGAGGCGTCGGACGCGTCGTAGCGCGCGTGGTACCGGTTCGCGGTCAGGTAGTCCCGGTAGGACGGGCTGCTCGGGTCCGACACCTTGGCCACGGCCGCCTTGAGGGCGTCCGTGCCGCCGCTCGGGCCGAGGTAGACCGTGAAGTTGGCCGTCGACCTCGCCGAGGCCCGGCCCATGCTGTGGGCCTTGGTGACCCAGGTCGGCGCGGTGTTCGGTACGGCTCGCCGCGTTGCCGCGTCGGCGCTGGGGGTACCGGCGAGCGAGATGCTCACCAGCGCGCCGGCGGTCGCCGCGACCGCCAGCGAAGTGCGTAGTCTGCCCATGCTCATCCACTTCTGGGGGGTCGGCTGGTCGCCGACAAGTAGCGACACCGTAGCGCCGGACTCTTAGCCCGTCGATAGGCCCCTCACAAAATTCTCAGGTGAAGCCGTGGCAAGTCGGACTGGACGGTCGGACCGAGCGGTCAGGCGGTCATCAGCAACGCCAGGGCGGCGGTGTCGGCGTCGGCCAGGGGGTTGATCCCGCAGCGGCTATGCAGCTCGGTCACGGTCCCGGAGCGATCCGCCGCGACCCAGGAGGCACGGTGGTCGAGACCGAGGTGCGGCAGGCCGGGCAGAAACACGCAACCCGAAGCCACCTCGTAGTCCGGGACGCTCGAGAGGGTGCTGGCCGGTGGGTGCAGCACCACCAGGGCCGGCGGCTGGGGGTGAGCGAACTGGCCGGGGCGCAGCGGATGATCACCGATCAGGTATCCCTCGGCCACCACCAGGCCGACGGCGTTGGGTTGCGGCTCCTCGGGGACCTCCTCACGGGCCCGGAAGACGGTGCTCCCGCTCAGCAGCCCGGGGACGGCGGCGAGCTGGACGGCCAGGACGAGGAATTTGGACCACTCCACGGGATCCTCGGGCCAGCGTCCACTGATCATGAAGCCCCAGAGCCCCTTGCCGGACTGCAGCGGAGAGACCTCGATGTTGGACG
The DNA here is from genome assembly GCA_050996715.1 of Propionibacteriaceae bacterium. GTDB lineage: Bacteria > Actinomycetota > Actinomycetes > Propionibacteriales > Propionibacteriaceae > Microlunatus. The sequence goes on along the minus strand of JBPCRP010000145.1, from coordinate 6,531 downwards.
ACCGGTTGCCTTCCACGATCACCAGCCTTTGGTCGGAGCCGCAGGTCGACTGCGTGTGACCCATGGTGCGCGTGAGACCGGTTAGCACACAAGGGGAGGCGAGTGCCAACGCAACCTGAGGTGGGCGACCGCACGCCCGACCGGGCGTAGCGTGAGCGAAGACCACCCGGACCGCGCAGAGCGAGGACATCATGATCATCGACCCGACGACCGAGCTCCGCACCGACCTCGAGACCGATCTGGGCGCCGCGCCGGCGGCGATCGGCGGCCCCGGCCTGCCGCAGGTCCGCCGGCTGGTCACCGCCCTCCCCGGTCCCCGCTCCCAGGCGCTGGCCGCGCGCACGAGCGCCGCGGTCTCCGCCGGGGTCAGCCTGATGATGCCGGTGTTCGCGGCCGCCGCGGGTGGGGGCGTGGTGGTGGACGTGGACGGCAACTCGCTGATCGACCTCGGCTCGGGGATAGCGGTCACCGGGGTGGGCAACGCCGACCCCGGGGTGGCCGCGGCCGTGGCCGACCAGGTCGCCCGCTTCACCCACACCTGCTTCATGATCACTGCCTACCCGGGGTACGTCGAGGTCGCCGAGGCGCTGAACCGGCTCACCCCTGGTGATCACGACAAGCGTTCGGCGCTGTTCAACTCCGGAGCGGAGGCCGTGGAGAACGCCGTCAAGATCGCCCGTGCCCACACCGGTCGGCAGGCGGTGGTCGTCTTCGATCACGCCTACCATGGCCGCACGAACCTGACGATGTCGATGACGGCGAAGAACATGCCGTACAAGAACGGTTTCGGGCCGTTCGCCGGCGAGGTCTACCGAGCGCCGATGTCCTACCCGTACCGCGACGGGCTCAGCGGCCCCGACGCCGCCCGGCGGGCCGTGAGCATGATCGAGAAGCAGGTCGGGGCGGGCAACGTGGCCGCCGTCGTGATCGAACCGGTGCAGGGTGAGGGCGGGTTCGTCGTACCCGCACCGGGATTCCTGGCGGCGCTGCAGCAGTGGTGCACGGCGCGCGGCGTCGTGTTCGTGGCCGACGAGGTGCAGACCGGCTTCGCCCGTACCGGCGACCTGTTCGCCTGTGACCACGAAGGCGTCGTCCCCGACCTGGTCGTGATGGCCAAGGGCATCGCGGGCGGCCTTCCGCTCGCGGCGGTCACCGGGCGCGCCGAGATGATGGACGCTCCGCACGTCGGCGGCCTGGGCGGGACCTACGGCGGGAACCCGGTGGCCTGTGCCGCGGCACTCGCGGCGATCGACGCCTTCGAACACGGTGGCCCCAGCGGTGCGGGGCTGGCGGCGCGGGCTCGGGAGCTGGAAGCGATCATCCTCCGACGTCTGCGCGACGCCCAGGCTCACGACCCACGGATCGGGGACGTCCGGGGTCGAGGCGCCATGATCGCGATCGAGCTGGTCGACCCGGCCACCGGTGCACCGGACGCGGCCCTCACCGGTGCCGTCGCCAAGGCCTGTCACGCCGCCGGGGTCATCGTGCTCACCTGTGGCACCGACGGCAACGTGATCCGACTGCTCCCGCCGCTCGCGATCACCGAGGAGCTGTTGGACGAGGGCCTGGGCGTGCTCACCGACGCTTTGGCCCGCCTCTGACCCCACCGACCTCTGATTTCTCCCCGGCGGCTGAGTGGGGGTCAGACGACGACGTTCCCGATCCGCAGGTTGTTGCCGAACGGGTCGCGCAGACCGAAGTCGCGGCCGTAGTCCATGTCGGTCGGCGGTTGGGTGATCTCCACGCCCTGCCGGACCAGCTCGGCGTGGGCGGCGTCGACGTCGTCGGTCTGGAAGGCGAGCCAGCCACCGCCGGCACCCTTGGACACCAGCTCGCGGACCTGCGTCTCGGTGGCCGGGTCGTGGGCCGGAGCGCCGGGTCGTTCGAGCAGGATCTCGCGATCGGTGTCGCCGGGTACGCGGACGGTCAGCCAGCGCATGAAGCCGAGGTCCTGGTCGGTGGCGACCTCCAGACCGAGGACGCCGACGTAGAAGTCCAGGGCGGCGTCCTGGTCGAGGACGAAGATCGAGGACAGCCTGGTGTGGGTGAGTTTCATGGGTCCGACGCTAGGGGTTCTGGTCCGTGCTCGCTTCCTCGAAATCGACGTGGCTGCTGGGTCGGTTCCAGGCCCGGAGGAAGTGCGCCGGCGCCACCGGCAACGGTCCGCGCTGCCGGTAGGCCGTGGGCGACTCGCCGAGCACGGTCGCGAACAGCTCGCCGAACGCGCCGACACTGCTGAAGCCGACCCGCAGGCAGACGTCGGTCACCGGGAGGTCGGTGGTGCGGAGCAGGAACATCGCGCGCTCGATCCGGCGGCGCTGTAGGTAGCGATGGGGTGTTTCGCCGAACACCTGTCGGAAGGAGCGAATCAGGTGGTCGGGGGAGTAGTGCACGGCAGCGGCCAACGCAGCCAGGTCGAGCTCGGTGGCGTACTCCTGGTCGATCCGGTCGCGCACCCGCAGCATGGTGCGGTTCAGCCGTTCGGTTGCGGTCCCCACGCGGTGACCCTACCTCCGCAGACGACGGCAGGGACCCCGTCGTCGATGATCTTGTCGACGTCTCTGATCGGCCTTGTCGACTGGCCCGGACAAAAGTAAATTATCTATCTGGACTCAGCTCTGAGCGTCCTGCCAGCATCGTGATCGGGCCCACCACTCCTGCTCATGATCTTGAAGGGACTCAGAAGATGACTCGATCCTTGCGTGCTGTCGCCCTGGCCGGGGTGCTCGGCTTCGCAGCACCGTTGCTGGTCACCGCGACCGCGGTGGCCGCCCCGACGACCCCAGCGACGACCGGTGTGGCGACGGCTACGGTGGCCGCCGCATCGGCCACCGCCAAGCACATCACCGTGCCGAAGAACTACGTCTACAACCCCAAGGCGAAGCATCAGCGGACCCTGCACGACTACTGCACGAAGTCGCCCGACGAGTTCCCGGCGCCAGGCACGAACGCCAACTTCCGGGGTCCGTGCGCCCGCCACGACATGTGCATCCAGTACCGCCAGGCGACCAAGCGGTCGGTCTGCGACTCCAGACTGCTGGCCAACCTCAAGAGTGAGTGCCGGTGGACCTACTCCGGCCGCTTCGATCTTCGACGGGGGGCCTGCCTCACCACCGCGCACGCGTACTGGCTCGTGGTCCGGGCCCGGACGGCGACCGGCGCCCCGTACTGATCAGTCCGTAGCCGGGCCGGGTGCCGTCGCTTCGACGCCGCCCGGCTCGTTGCGGGTCATGAAGCCCTCGACCAGAGCGCGGACGGCGATCGCAAACAGGGTCCACTCGCCCCCGGGCAACGCGATGGCGTCGTCGGCATCGTCGCCCGGTTCCTCGGCTCGGTAGCTCGGATGTGGGATCCCCTCGACCGCGTGGACGGCGAAGCCCTCGCCCAGGGCGGCCATCGCCACCGTGAAGTCCCGGACCGTCAGCGGTGACCGCATCCGGTAGCCGTACGCCGCCATCAGTTGACCGTAGATCTCCTCGAACTCGGCCACCGACTCGAGGTGGCGTTCGACGCTGGCGCGGGTGAGGTCGTCCCACGTCCGGGCGGAGGCACGCAGGGCCAGCGCCGCCAGGAAGAGCTTGCTGCTGCGGGAGTCCTCACCGCTGATGGCGCGGATGTGGGCGGCTGCCGCGAGCCTGATCGCCTCGTCGGGACTGGCACCGACCACGGCCGGATCGTCGATGATCCGGCGGGTCTCCGCGACCGGAGCGACGTTGCGCCACCGGGTGACGGCGACCGCGAGGTCACGGTGGAAGTCGTCCTGGTCGGCCCACAGCCGGTACGCAGCCCCCGTGGTCAGCTGAGCGCGGCGGACGACCTCCTGCAGCCGGATGTGCTGCACCCCGGCCGAGACGCCCCGTGCGAGCAGCATCTCCATCCCGGTCTGCAGCAGCAGCTGCCGGGTCTCGGCACCCGATCTGCGCGGCATCGCGCCCGTCCCTCCGCAGGAGATCCCCCAGACCAGACCCGGCGCCCGGGCCGGCAGAGCGACCCTAGCCCTCCGCGGGTCCAGCGGGCGCAGCCGTCGAGCTCGACCGGGGCTGACCTCGAGGATCGACAACGCAGGCTGACGAAGTGCCGTACGCACCGCGCTCAACAAAGGTCTACCCCCACGGGGTGGGTAAGACGACCGCGACGGACAGAACCAGCGGCAAGCGGGTCGCGAACTTCACCAAGGGCAACAAGGTCTACGCGATGAACGACGGCCGGACACGGTGCTCGCCCCGGGGGAAAGACGACACCGTGCCCGGCGGTCGACATCCAAACCGCTACCGAGCCGGTGCGGACGGTTGTGGGCCGTTGATGTTCTGCATCAGCCGCGACCTGATCAGGAACCGGTTGCCGGTGGGAGCTTCCAACGAAAAGCCCGCACCGCGACCCGGCACCAGGTCGATGGTGAGGTGGGTGTGGCACCACACGGCGTACTGCTCGCGCGACATCCAGACCGGCACCGTCGCGTCCTTGCCCTCGACCTCCCCGATGGCGATGTCACCGAGACAGATGTCGGCGTCGCCGGTGATGAAGTCGCTGGCGGCGAAACACATCGGGGAGGACCCTTCGCAGCAACCGCCGGACTGGTGGAACATCAACGGTCCGTGCGTGGTCCAGAGGCCGCGGAGCAGCTCCGCTGCCGCCGGCGAGACGGCCACCCGTTCGGGCTCAGCTTCGGCATCGCTCATGTGATCAGAAGAACCCGAGCGCGTCGGGCGAGTAGGACACCAGCAGGTTCTTGGTCTGCTGGTAGTGGTCGAGCATCATCGAGTGGTTCTCCCGGCCGATGCCCGAGGACTTGTACCCACCGAACGCCGCGTGCGCGGGGTACTGGTGTTAGCAGTTCGTCCACACCCGACCGGCCTGGATGGCACGACCGGCACGGTAGGCCGTGTTGGTGTCGCGCGACCAGACGCCCGCCCCGAGCCCGTAGAGGGTGTCGTTGGCGATGCTGATGGCGTCGTCGTAGTCGTTGAACTTCGTGACCGACACGACCGGTCCGAAGATCTCCTCCTGGAAGATGCGCATCTTGTTGTTACCCTCGAAGATCGTCGGCGCGACGTAGTACCCGCCCGACAGGTCTCCGCCCAGGTCGACGCGCTCGCCGCCGGTGATGATGCGGGCGCCCTCCTGGGTGCCGATGTCGATGTAGGACAAGATCTTCTCCAGCTGGTCGTTGCTGGCCTGCGCTCCGATCATCGTGTCCGTGTCGAGCGGGTTGCCCTGCTGGATCTTCTTGGTCCGCTCGGTGGCGGCCGACAGGAACGGGTCGTAGATGCTGTTCTGGATCAGTGCGCGGCTCGGGCAGGTGCAGACCTCGCCCTGGTTGAGCGCGAACATCGCGAAGCCTTCCAGTGCCTTGTCCTGGAACGCGTCGTCGGCGCTCATCACGTCGTCGAAGAAGACGTTGGGGCTCTTGCCGCCGAGCTCGAGGGTGGCCGGGATCAGGTTCTGGCTCGCGTACTGGGCGATCAGGCGACCGGTGGTGGTCTCACCGGTGAAGGCGATCTTGCGGATCCGGCTGGAGCTGGCGAGCGGCTTGCCCGCCTCGACGCCGAAACCGTTGACGACGTTGAGGACTCCCGGCGGGAGCAGGTCGGCGATCAGCTCCATCAGCAGCATGATCGAGGCCGGCGTCTGCTCGGCGGGCTTGAGGACGACGGCGTTGCCGGCGGCCAGCGCGGGCGCCAGCTTCCAGGTCGCCATCAGGAGTGGGAAGTTCCACGGGATGATCTGCCCGACGACGCCGAGGGGCTCGTGGAAGTGGTACGCCACGGTGTCCTCGTCGATCTGGGACAGGTGACCTTCCTGGGCGCGGATGGCTCCGGCGAAGTAGCGGAAGTGGTCTACCGCCAGCGGGAGGTCGGCGGCCAGGGTCTCGCGAACCGGCTTGCCGTTGTCCCAGGTCTCCCCGACCGCGAGCATCTCCAGGTTCTGCTCGATGCGGTCCGCGATCCGGTTCAGGACGGCCGCGCGTTCGGCGACCGAGGTCTTGCCCCACGCGGGGGCGGCCTTGTGGGCGGCGTCCAGGGCCAGGTCGATGTCCTCCGACGTGGACTGTGCGACCTCGCAGAAGGTCTTGCCGGTGACGGGTGAGGGGTTCTCGAAGTACTGACCCTTGACCGGGGCGACCCACTCGCCGCCGATCCAGTTCTCGTAGCGGCTCTTGTAGGTGGTGGGGCTACCGTCCTGCCCCGGCTGTGCGTACGTGCTCATCGACATCTCCATCCGAAGGTGCTGTGTCCTGTGGTCTCAGCGGGAGCCAGACCTTCCTGTGACGCTAGTCACAGCCACGTTGCGGCAACGTTGCAGCAGCTGCGGTGGCTATGTACGCGTGTACCCACCTCAGCCGAGCTCGCGGTCCAGCCGGGCGAGGTGGGCGCGTACGCCGTCGTGGCGGGGCGAGCCGGGGTGCAGGCAGTCGCTCACCGCACGCCAGACCTGGTCGTCGTCGTACCCGTGGGCGGTGTCGGCGAAGCGCAGCAGCAGATCGGGGTCGCCGGCGTGGATCAGTGCGTCGCGCACCTGACGATGCAGTTG
>JBPCRP010000130.1:0-6878 GCA_050996715.1 Propionibacteriaceae bacterium | reverse complement strand
CGACCCCCGCCACGTCCCCCAGAATCGCGCCGGATCCGGGAGTCGGCAAGGAGGATCGATTGGGCGTCGCTCGGGATCGTCGCGGTGTCCTCGGTGGTCGCCACGGTGGTGTTCGCGCTGCTGCTGTCCCTCGGCGTACGGCTGCTGTCCACGGCGCAGATCGCCCGCGGCCGCGGCGAGAGCGCCGCCTTGCCACGGCGGGCGGGTCAGGTGCTCGTCGGCCTCGCGGGCCTGCTGGTGCTCTTCTGCCTCTGGCTGATCGTCCCGCAGTTCCACTGAGGTGCTCAAGACCCGACCAGACGTGGGTAGACGGCCGGGGATACGAGAAATGTCGGACCCCCGGCCGTCTGGTTCAACCTTCTCCTAAACCGGTTTCGGTGGCAAGTCGCGACACGGATTCGCGGTGGATGAGTTTTGCGGGGCCGATCAGCTCAGGCGGCCCGGGGTCACCGGTCTCGATCACCTCCAGCAGCCGCTCCCCCAGCCGCCGGCCGTACAACAAGATGTCGTGGCTGAGCGCGCTGATCGTCGGGGACGACAACGCGCACATCTCGCTGTCGACCCAGGTGACGATCGAGACGTCGTCGGGCACCCGGAGGTCGAGCCGGCGCAGCCGGGCGATCACGGCCGCGGTGACGGCGTCGTTGTCCAGGCAGAGAAAGGTGCAACGAGCGGGTCCGACGACGAGCCGTTCGGCGGCGTCGGCCCCCGACTCGGCCCCGAGGTCACTGTGGACGAACTCGACCCCGAGATCCCCGTCGACTTGCCAGTCGGCCACCGCCTGCACCCGCACCTGCGTCGTCTCCAGCTGGTCGGACCCGGAGATCCAGCCCACCCGCCGGTGCCCGCGTTCGTACGCGTGGTCCAAGATCTCCCGGGTCGAAGCGGCCTCGTCGGTGAAAATCACCCCGAAGTCGGCGTAGCGGTCGCCCCGACTGACGAAGGCCACCACGGGCAGCTGAAGCTCGCGCAGCACCTCGACTCGCGGATCGCTCTCGCGCAGATCCATGATCACCACACCGTCGACGCGACCCTCGCCCACCCACGTGCGGTAGGTGGCGATCTCGGCTTCGATCGAACCCACCAGCTTCACGACCAGGGCGGTCGGCGAGTCGGCCAGACCGAGCTCGATGCCCGCAAACAACTCCATGAAGTACGGGTCGACCGAGTGCGTCTTGGCCGAGCGGAGGATCACCCAGCCCACGGTGCCCGCTCGCGCTCCCGAGAGCGCCCGCGCAAGCTGGTTGGGCACCCAGCCGAGCTCGCGGGCGGCGGCCTCGACCCGGACCCGGGTCTCGGCGGCGACCCCGGGTCGGCCGTTCAGGGCCCGCGACGCCGCCCCTTTGCTCACGTGGGCGACCCTGGCCACATCGGTGATGGTGGGGCGGCGCGTGCGACGTCGACCGGACCGCTGCGCCCCACCGTCATCCATGGTTGCATAATCGCACGGCCGTCCGGTCGACACCGGCATCCCTGTCGAACCGGTTCGGGGCTGGCTCGTCAGGCCGCCCGGACGCTCGACCGACGCAAACCGGTCCCACTGCGGACCCCGGTCAGGGCCCCGTCGGCCAGCACCTGGGCGCCGTTGACGAACACGTCCGCGATGCCCTCGGCCGGGCGGCGCGGGTCTGCGTACGACGCTACGTCGCGGACCCTCGCCCAGTCGAGGACGACCAGGTCGGCCACGCTGCCAGGGACGAGCGACCCGCGGGCGCCCAGGCCGAAGCGGCGGGCTGGACGATGGGCGAAGATGTGGGCCACCTGCTCGACGCTGAGATCGCCCCGGTCACGGGCGAAGACGGCGAGATAGCGGGCGAACGTGCCCCAGGCCCGTGGATGGGCCGATCGGCCCAGGAAGATCCCGTCGGATCCCCCGACGTGCGCCGGGTGCGCCAGGTGGCCGGCCATCTCGGCGTCGTCTCGCTCGTGCGGGGTGCGGAGGGTCACCGTGACGTGCAGGTCGGCGGCGGCGAGCACCTCGACCGCCAACGTGGCCGGGTCGGTCCCGGCCCACGCCGCCGCCTCGGCCAGGCTCCGGCCGTGCACCCCGTCGTACGCGCTGGCCGGGACATGGGCGAACCGGACCTGCTCGGCCCAGTGCGGGCCCAGATCGGCCCGCGCGGACAGCCGTGGACCCAGCTGGGCGGCGAGGTCGGCACGACGTCCGGGGTCGGCGAGCTCGGCGCGGGTGGCGTCCAGGCCACGACCGACCAGATCCGGCGGGAGCACGAGCATCGCCAAGATCGTGCATCCGCGGGAGTAGGGGTAGGAGTCGAAGGTCAGGTCGACCCCGGCCGCCCGGACCTCGTCGACCAGGGCCATCAGCAGCTCGGATCGGGCGTGAAAGTGCGAGACGTGCCCGGCGACGCCGGCGTCCCGGCAGATCGACACCAGCTCGTCGATCCCGGCGCGGCTGTTCTCCTCGTAACCGCCGCGCAGGTGGCTCACGTAGATTCCGCCGGCGTCGGCGGCCGGTCGGCACAACTCGGCGAGCTCGGTGGCGTCGGCGAACAGGCACGGGGCGTGGTCGAGACTCGACGACAGCCCCAGCGCCACATCCCTCGTCCCGGCGATCACCAGCTAGCGCATCGCGCTCAGCTGGGCGGGGGTGGCCGGGGCGTCGCCCAGTCCGCAGACCTCGGCCCGGACGGTGCCGGCCGGCACGAGGTAGCCGACGTTGACCGGCGTGGTGACAGCGTAGGTCTGGAGCAGGTCGGCGACCCCACCACCGGCGTACGTCGGGTGCGGGCCGTTGATCGCCCCGAAGTAGTCGGCGGCGTAGCGGCCGTCGCCCGGCGCGTAGGAGACGCCGTCCTGTCCGCCGATCACCGACGTCACGCCCTGCCGCAGCAGCGCGAGCGCCACCTCGTCGTCGAAGACCCGTCCTTCGGCGTGGGAGTGCGCGTCGATGAATCCGGGCAGCAGCAGCCGCCCGTGGCAGTCGAGCACCCGGTCGGCCGACTCGCCCGCGAGATCACCGACGGCGGCGACCCGGCCGTTGCGGATGAGCAGGTCAGCCCGGGTCGCGGGGTCGATTGTCTCGCCGACGACCGCGCCGGACACCACGGTGCCACCGCGCAGCAGCGTGGTGGACGGTGTCGGCACCGGACCAGACTCTCACCCGTGGTGGGCGGTCCGGCCGGTGGTCCCCGGAGGGCGGAGGTGGCGAGATTTGAACTCGCGATGGGCTTTAAGACCCAAACCCGCTTAGCAGGCGGGCGCCATAGACCGGACTAGGCGACACCTCCAGCCGTACCCGAAGCGGGCACAACGGCGCAAACACTACCGACAGGTCCCGGGCCGGAGCAAAAGGCGGGCTCCGACCAGGCCTTTTGTGCTCGCAGCCACGAATAATGGGTCCGGGGTAACGAATCGTCGGCGTCACTCGTCTACACGTACGATGTGCGACGCCCCCCGCTGACTGGAGGAGAGGATCTGCGTGCCGCAGGACACCCCGGAGGACCCGTCCGACGGGCAACGCCCCCGTCGCCGGTGGCCACCCACCCCGGAACCTGCGAGCAGTCGACCCGAGGACGAGAACGACCCGCCGGTGACCCCGGCCCGCGCCGCCGCTGACCCGGTCACCCCCCAGAAACCCCCCAGCCCAGCCCGGGCCGCCGATCTGCACGACACCAGAGGTAAGGCACCCGTGGCGAGCGACACCGGGTTCGGGCGCGCCGCGGCGTTCACGGTGCTGGGCACCGTCGTGCCGGGTGTGGGTCTGATCGCGGCACGGCGTCGTCGATCCGGCTTCATCGTGCTTGCCGTGTTCCTGATCGCCGTGCTCACACTCGCGGGGTGGGCGGTCTTCGACCGGCAGTCGCTGATGGCCTCGGTCGTGCAACCCACCACGCTGCACCGCATCGCCGTCGGGCTCATCGTGCTCGCGGTGCTGTGGGTCGGGGTCGTGGTGGTTACCCACCTCGCCCTCCGCCCTCGTCGCCCCTCGCGTACCCACCGGGTGCTCGGCGGCCTGCTCGTCGCCGTCCTCGCCTTTGCGGTCGCCGCGCCGATGGCGGTGGCCGCCCGGATCAGCTATATCCAGGCCGGCACGGTCAACACGATCTTCAAGAAGGAGGGCGACACCACATCCGCGACCCGGCCGACGATGCCGCGCGCCACGAAGGGCCAGACCGACCCCTGGGCCAACACGCCGCGGGTCAACGTGCTGCTCCTCGGCGGTGACGCGGGTTCGGACCGGACCGGCACCCGGACCGACACCGTGATCGTCGCCAGCATCGACACCTCGACCGGCAACACCGTGCTGATCAGCCTGCCGCGCAACACCGCCCGGATGCCCTTCCCCAAGGACTCGCCGTTGCACAAGTACTACCCTCACGGATTCACCAACGGCAACGGCGACGACGCCGAGTTCTTCCTCAACGCGATGTATGACAACGTGCCCGCCAACGTGCCGAAGGACGTGCTGGGAAAGACCGACAATCTCGGTGCGGACGCCATGAAGCTCTCGGCCGGCGAAGCCACCGGGCTCAAGATCGATTACTACGTGCTGATCGACTTCCGCGGATTCAAGCAGATGGTCGACGCGCTGGGTGGAATCACCGTCAACATCAACACCTACGTGGCCGTCGGCGGCCGGACCGACCTGCATCAGCCCCCGGAGCGCTGGCTCAAGCCGGGGGCCAACCAGCACCTCGACGGCGAGGACGCTCTCTGGTTCGCCCGCGGCCGGTACGGCGCCGACGACTTCCAGCGGATGGACCGGCAGCGCTGCGTGATCAACGCGATCATCGACCAGGCCAACCCGGCCAACCTGCTGACCCGCTACGAGAAGATCGCCCAGGCGGGCAAGGACATCGTGCAGACCGACATGCCGCAGGAGGTGCTGCCGATGATGGTGGACCTCGGCACCCGGGTGAAGGGCGGCAACGTCCGCAGCCTCGTGTTCAAGAACGGCGTCGCGGGCTTCAGCAGCCCGCGCCCGGACTTCGCCCTGATGCGGTCCCGGGTCAAGGCGTCTCTCGGTGAGGCGACGAAGGACACCTCCACTAAGAAGCCGAGCAGCAGTTCGACGACGGCGCCGTCAAAGGGGTCGACCACGGGCCAGAGCAGCGAGAGCACCGCCGACGCCTGCGCGTTCCAGCCCTCGGTCGCGGCAACCGCCACCATCCCGCAGTAACCCTCGAGCGGCGGTCAGAGCCGACCTCGGTCAGGTCAGGGGGCGGTAGCCGCGGTCGGCGTCCATCCGTCGGCGGATGGCCTCGACCAGAGCGGGGTACGCGGGTTCGCGGCCGCCCCGGGGGTTGATGATCACGACCTCGGGTCCGCCGTCCGTGCGGTTCAGGATCAGCTGGTGCTCGATGGCGGTGACACCCTCGATCTCCGACCACGGCAGGGTCGTCCGGCCCCTCGCCCCGGCGACAGTGAGGCCGTTGGTCCGCACCACGATCTCGCTGCGCAGCCGCCGCGCCGACACCCACGCCGCGACACCGACCAGGACGCCCGCGAACCCCAGCGTCAGTCCGACCCAGCTCGCCGCGGGCGGCCATCCGAACTCGCTGGCGGCGACCAGGACCACGACACCGACCAGGATCGCCACGGCGCTGATCGCCAGCCCGCGCAGCGGCGGGCGGGGCCGCAGCAAAAAGGTCTGGTCGGCCGTCGGCGCGGGTGTGCTCACGCGGCGAGGGTGGGATTCGAACCCACGGAACGGTTGTGCCGTTCGGGCGCTTTCAAGGCGCCTGCACTAGTCCACTATGCGACCTCGCCCAGCAGTCGATCCTAATGGTGCTTGCGGGCGTGACCACCACGGTACGTCGGCCCACGTCCCAGGCTCAGCACGCAGGTGCCAGGCTGGGGTCATGCGTGCCATCGTGACCGACGGAGTGGGGGGTCCCGAGGTCCTCGGCTTAGGTGATCTCCCCGACCCCGAGCCCGGCCCCACCGAGATCCTCGTGGCCACCGTCGCCGCCGGGGTGAACCGGGCCGACCTGATGCAGCGGCAGGGCCACTACCCTCCGCCGCCGGGCGCCCCGGAAACCATCGGGCTGGAGGCGTCCGGGCACGTCGCGGCCGTGGGCGACGACGTCCGCGGCTGGTCGATCGGTGACCCGTGCGTCGCACTTCTGGCCGGCGGGGGCTACGCCGAGCGGGTCGCCGTACCGGCCGGGCAGGTGCTGCCCGCGCCCGACCTGGATCTGGTCTCGGCAGGCGGTGTCGTCGAGGTCGCCGCCACCGTGTGGTCGAACCTGCGCGCCGGCCGGCTGCGACCCGGCGACACGTTCCTGGTCCACGGCGGCTCCGGCGGCATCGGCTCGTTCGCGATCCAGTACGCGAAGGCCTTGGGGGCGACCGTGATCACCACCGCCGGCTCGGACGCCAAGCTTGACTACTGCCGCGCCTTGGGGGCCGACGTCGCCCTGTCCTACCGCGGCGACTGGGCGGCGGGGGTGGCCGCGGCCACCGACGGCCGCGGTGTCGAGGTGATCTTGGACAACATGGGGGCGAAGTACCTCGAAGCCAACCTGGGTGCGCTCGCCCTCGACGGCCGACTGATGATCATCGGGCTGCAGGGTGGCACCCAGGGCACCGTGGATCTCGGCGCGATGCTCGCCAAGCGGTCCCTGGTGCACCCCAACAGCCTGCGCGCTCGACCGCTGGACCAGAAGGCCGAGATCTGCGCCGGTGTCCTGCGTGACGTCTGGCCGATGATCGCCGACGGAACGGTGCAGCCGACCCAGGAGACCCGGATCCCGTTGGCCGAAGCCGCCCGCGCCCACGCGCTGCTGGAGTCCGGCGAGAACACCGGCAAGGTCATCCTGACCGTCTGAAGCCTGCCATTTTGCGACCAAGGAAACCAGGGAACAAGGGTCACGGGGGGATGGTGTGAACAATGGGGGAGGGGAGGAGGGGCAGAG
>JBPCRP010000092.1:0-4115 GCA_050996715.1 Propionibacteriaceae bacterium | reverse complement strand
GAGGAGCCGCGTCGGTTCAGGTGGTGACCGAGCGGTGTCCACCGACACGGGTCCAGATGAGTAGGGCGATGACCGCCCCGATCACGGACCCGAGGATGCCGGCCGGCTGAAGGAACCCGCCGGCCGCATCCTTGCTGAACAGCAGGTAGCCGAGGAAGCCGCCGATGAACGAGCCGATGATGCCGAGCAGGATGGTCATCGGGATGGACATGTCCTGTCGGCCCGGGACGAGCAGACGGGCAAGGGCTCCGGCGATGAGCCCGACGACGATGGCGCTGACGATGGTACCCAGCATGGTGATGCCCTTTCGGTAGGAACAATCGGTGATGCCAGACTCTCACCCCCAGGGCGTACCCGCGACACCCCTAGGTAGGTATATCCTCATCAGGTGTCGTCGTCGGATCCATCTCGCGCTGAAACCGATTCAGGAGATGTCGATCGGGCGCCCCCCGTGAGCCCGCCGGTCACCGTCGCCCTCGTCGATGACTACGACGTGGTCCTGCTGGGCGTTGCCAACATTCTCGACCGGTACCGCGACCGCGTCCTCATTGCCGAGATCGACACCAACAAGCCCCTCCAGGACACCGTCGACATCGTGCTCTACGACTCGTTCGCCCAGCCTGAGTCCGACCACCACGAGATCGGCGTGCTGGTCGCCAACCCACACGCGCGGCGGGTGGTCGTCTACACCTGGACCTTTCGGCCCGACCTCATCGAGCAGGCGAGGCAGCAGGGGGTGCGTGGCTACCTCTCCAAATCATTGCCGGCAAGAGACCTCGTCTCCGCGCTGGAGGCGGTGCACGCCGGAGAGATCGTCGTCAGCGACCCTCCAGGGCGGGTGCACACCAACACGGGACTGGACTGGCCAGGACGCGGCGAGGGGCTGACCGATCGTGAATCGGAGATTCTCGCCCTGATCACTCAGGGCCTGGACAACGCCGAGGTCGCGGCCCGCACCTACCTGTCGCCGAACACGGTCAAGTCCTACATCCGGTCGATCTACCGCAAGATCAACGTCCCCAGTCGCACCCGAGCGGTGCTCTGGGGCGTCGATCACGGGTTCTCTCCGGACCACCGCCGCATCGACCACTGGCGTGGCGGTCCCTAGCGGGAGTTTCCGGGCTACCTGACTGATCGGCGTGTCTTTCGTTGCGGTGCTTGGCTTTTCAGTGTCAATAGTGTATTACCTAGATATGGCTTCGATCGTGGGGAAGAAACAGGGCGGGAAGACGTACTACTACCTTGTCGAGTCCGCACGGGTTGAGGGCAAGCCGCGGATCGTGTCCCAGCAGTACCTGGGCAACGCCGAGGAGGTCGCCGCGAAACTGTCCGGCGCCGGCGCGGGCGAGCCGGTCCGCACCCAGCACAAGAGTTTCGGGGACCTGGCCGCGGTGTGGTCGATGATCGAACGCCTCGACGTCGCCGCCGTGATCGACACGGTCGTGCCGCGCCGGTCGGACGCCGCGGTGTCGGTCGGCACCTACCTGGCGTTGGCGACCGCGAACCGAGTCGTCGCGCCGTGCTCGAAGCTGGCCTTCGCCGACTGGTGGGCCACCACCGCCGGGCCACGGTTCGTCAAGGTCCGCGCCGCCGCCCTGAACCACCGCCGGTTCTGGGATGCGATGGACCGCCTCGACGAGGCGTCGCTGTCCACGGTCGAGGCCGAACTCGGGCGGCGAGTCGTGGCCGAGTTCGACCTGGACCTGTCCGGGCTGGTGCTGGACATGACCAACTTCGCCACCTTCATCGACTCCACCAACGAGCGGGCCCCGATCGCCCAGCGCGGCAAGGCCAAGCAGAAACGGTTCGACCTGCGCCTGGTCGGGCTGGCCCTGGTGGTCACCGCCGACGGCGGCATCCCGCTGGTCTCCCACCCCTACCCCGGCGACCGCCCCGACGTCACCCAGTTCCCGTCGGTCATCGAACAGCTGATGACCCGCTACCGCGCCCTGGCCGGCGCCGTGGAGTCGCTGACCGTCATCTACGACGCCGGGCAGAACTCGGCCACCAACCACGCCCTGGTCGAGGAGGCCGGGATCGGGTTCGTCGGCTCCCTGCCGCCGTCCAACCACCCCGACCTGCTCGCCATCCCCGCCAGCCGGTACCGCGACGTCGACGCCCAGGCCTACCCCGGCCTGAGGTGCGTGGACACCACCGTGAGCACGCTCGGCGTCACCCGCCGCGCCGTGCTGACCCACTCACCGACGCTGCACGCCGCCCAGACCCGCGGCTTGGACCAGACCCTGGCCAAAGCCCGCCGCCGCCTGACCCAGCTCCAAGCCCGGCTGGCCCGTGGCAAGACCCGCCGGGACCGGGCCGCCGTCGCCGCCGAGGTCGCGGCCATCACCAAACCTCGCTGGGTGGACCAGGTCCTGACCACCACCCTGACCGGCGACACCCCCGACCAGCTGCGGCTGACCTTCCGCACCGACACCGGCGCCCGCACCCGCCTGGAGCAACGCATCTTCGGCAAACGGGTCCTGTTCACCAACCGTGACCAGTGGACCACCGCCCGCGTGGTCGCCGCCTACCGATCCCAAAACGACGTCGAATCCAGCTTCCGGCAGATGAAAGACCCCCACATCGTCTCCTTCGGACCGATGCACCACTGGACCGACTCCAAGATCCGCGTCCACGTCTTCTACTGCGTCCTGGCCCTGACCATCGCCCACCTGATGCGCCGCGAAGCCGAACAAGCTGGGCTGGACC
This sequence comes from Propionibacteriaceae bacterium, assembly GCA_050996715.1. Classification (GTDB taxonomy): domain Bacteria; phylum Actinomycetota; class Actinomycetes; order Propionibacteriales; family Propionibacteriaceae; genus Microlunatus. The sequence continues at coordinate 1,406 of JBPCRP010000092.1, read as the reverse complement.
TGTCCGTGCGCGAACTGCTGGCCACCCTGGCCGGCATCCAAGAAACCGTGCTGCTCTACCACGACGGCGGCAAAGGCAGACCCCGCGCCCGACGGATGCTCACCGACCAAACCCCGACCCAGCAGCAACTGGCCGACCTGTTCACCATCGACAACTACGCCCCCACCCGCTGACCCCCCAAGATCGACTTAGGTAATACACCCAGCCGACCCGGGAACCCTCGCTGACCAGCACAAACACCAATCAAACCGGGGCTACCCCGGAAACTCCCGCTAGCAGCCGGCGGGCCCGGCCCAAGGACCTCGCGGCGACCAGCCTGGTCATGGGGATCGCCACCGTGGCCTGGTGCGGCTGGGGCCAGAGCTATGCCACCGGCCCGGTGTCCGTTCTGCTCGGCCTCGGGTCCGTTGTCGGACTGGCCCTCGCCGTCGGGAGCGTCCTCGTGCGGCGTCGGCTGCCCGGCATCGGCACTCACGACGCCGGGCCGGCCTGGGCCGGCCGGGTCTATCGGCGGGCCCTCGGCGCCGAGATCCTCCTCATCGTCGTGGGCAACATCATCCTGGGGCGCACCGGGCACCCGACCTACGTCATCGCCTGGACCTACGCCGTCATGGCGGTGCACTTCCTCCCCCTCGCCCGGCTCTACCGGGTGCGCGCGCTCGTCGTCGCAGCGGGGCTGGGCCTGACCGTCGCGGCTCTCGGCGCCGCGGCATACGCGATCTCGGGGACCCGGCCCGAGCCGATCGTCGGCGGAGTCGGCGGCCTCGTGCTGCTGGCGACGGGCCTGGTCACGCTCGTCCAGTCGCGGTCGGGGGACGTGGGTGAGTGACCTCAGCCCGCAGGAGGCTCGGGCGCTCATCGACGCCGCGACGGCTGCGACTCGCCGACGGCTCGACGTCAGGCTGCACGAGCAGCTCTTCGCCTGGGGGGTGGCCTGGGTGGTCGGCCTGTCGGCGATGTGGTGGGACGTGCGGGACCAGCAGCCCTACGTCGGTCCAGGACCGCTCTCCCTCACCGTCTTCGCCGTGCTGCTCGGGGCGGCACTCGCGCTCACCGGAGCGCGAACGGCGATGGCCACCCGCGGGATCGGGGGCGAGTCCGAGCGGCGCGGGCGGGTGTACGGCCTCACCTGGACCCTCGGCTTCCTCTGCCTGTATGCCGTGGACGCGGCGGTCTCGCGGCAGGGTGCGCCTCCGGAGGTCATGGGTCTCGTCCTCGGCGGCGGCGCGATCGGCCTGACCGGGTTGATGTACCTCATGAGCACGGCGCTCTGGAGGAATCCGGCGACCCTGGTCCTCGGGGCGTGGCTCCTCGTCCTGGCCGCCGTCGCCGGCTTCACCGGGCCGGTCACCCTGCTGCTTCTCGGAGCGCTCGGCGGTGGCGGCGCCTTCGCGGCCGCGGGCGTC
>JBPCRP010000069.1:0-34193 GCA_050996715.1 Propionibacteriaceae bacterium | reverse complement strand
TTGTTTCCTTCTCTTTTTTTTTGTCCCTGCCCCCCCCCCCCCCCCCCCCCTCCCCTTTTTCCTTTTCCCGCCCCCCCCCCCCCCCCGGAACCGGCAGATTGGATGTGGACTACTGGATCAGCGAGCTGAGCTTGGTCTGCAGCGTGGACAGGGCCGCGTCAGACGACGTCTGGCCTTGCAGAGCGCCGTAAGCGGCGTCCTGGATGGCCAGCGTGACGTCACCGTACTTGACGGCGATCGGGCGGGGTTCGGCCGTCTGGATCGACTTCAGCAGGATCGGCATGTACGGGTACTTCTTGACCACCTCAGGGTCGGTGTAGAGCCCCGACAGGGTCGGGGCCGCCGACACGGCGAGGACATTGGACTTCTGGGTGTCCTTGGAGGCCATGAACTTGATGAACTCGGCCGCGGTGCCCTTGTTGGTGGCGTTCGCGGCGATCGCCATGTTGTGACCACCCAGGCTCGACACGCCCGGGCCGGTCAGACCCGGCAGCGGCGCGACGGCGAACTTGCCGGCAACCTTGGACGAGCCGTCGGTCTTCTCGGCCAGCGAGTACACGTAAGGCCAGTTGCGGAGGAACATCAGGCTGCCGTCCTGGAACGCTTGGCGGCCCTGCTCCTCCTTCCAGGTGATCGCCCCCTTCGGGATGTACCCCTGCTTGAAGCCGTCGACGAGGAAGGACAACCCTTTGGTGGCCTCGGGGGTGCTGACGTTGGGCTTGCCGTCCGGACCGACGATGACGCCGCCGGAGCTGTTGACCGCCTCGGCGAAGTTCACCGTCAGGCCCTCGTACTTGTCGTACTGACCGCCGTAGCACTCGAGCTTGGTGTTGTTGGCCTGAACCTTCTTGCAGTCGGCGATCATCTCGTCCCACGTGGTGGGAGGCGAGGAGATACCGGCCTTGTCGAGCAGGTCCTTGCGGTAGTAGAGCAGGCCACCGTCGGAACTGACCGGGTAGGCGTAGAGCTTGTCGAAGTACGTGGCCGACTTGACGGTCGCCGGCAGGAAGTCTGAGGTGGGGAACTGGTCCGCGGGCAGTTGCACGACGTAGCCGTTGGCGGCGAACTCGGCGGTCCACACCACATCGACGTTCAGCACCGCCATGGCGGGGTTCTTGATCTCAGTGTTCTGGATCATCTGCTGACGCTGCTGGTCGGCGTTGTCCGGCAACTCGCGCAGGGTCACCGTCTCGTTGGGGTGATCCTTGTTGAACTGGGCGACCAGGTTCTTGACGTTGCCCGAGGTGTCCTTGCCCTGCCAGTACTCGATCGGACCCTTCTTGGACAGGTCAACGGAGGCAGCGGAGGAACCGCCGGCGGCCGGGGCGTTGCTGCTACCGCTGCCACCGCAGGCAGCTACGGCGAACAGCGCGCTGAAGGAAACGGCCGCGACGAGTACGCGGCGCGCAGGACGAACGAAACTCATACATGCCTCACTTCTTTGTTGGACACCCATCCGTGGTGCTCAGGACACAGTAGGGCCTCTTTGCGCAAAAAGCGCCACCCCCGAGCGACGATTTCCGATCGTTATCAACTGAGTTGCCCACGAGATTGATCTTGGGAAGATCTCGGCCCGGCAAGGCACGCGGCGGGGAAAGGAGGCCAAAACGATTCAGTTCAAAGATGACGATTCAGAGATACAGGCCGGTGCGTCGGTCGCTCGGGGCGTCGGCGACAGCGTGCAGGTCGCGCTCCCGGAGCAAGACGTAGTCGCGGTTGCGGACCTCGACCTCGGCGCGGTCCTCGGGGTCGAAGAGCACCCGATCACCGATCTTGACGGTACGCACGTTCTGCCCGACGGCGACCACCTCGGCCCAGGCAAGCCGGCGACTCATCGAGACAGTGGCGGGGATGACGATGCCGCCGCCGCTGCGCCGCTCACCGGGCTCGCCCTGCGTCGAGACGAGCACCCGATCGTGCAGCATCCGGATCGGCAGCTCAGCGCTGCCGTCGGGTGGCTCGCTCACCTGCGTGAACCCATCAGCTCAGACCCGGCTCAGCGCTTCCCGCGGGCGACGATGGCCTTGAGTGCCGCGACGAAGCCGACGAACCCGACGATCCCCCCACCGACCAGGGCCAGCCGGGTGACGCGGACGTCGCCGTACTCGTCGATCACCAGGCTCTTGGCCTGGATCTTCTTCTCCTGGACCAGGGCCTGGACGCGTCCGATCAGCCGCTGCTTGACCCGCTGCGGGTGCACCTGGTCGATCAGCTCCTCGATCGAGGCGCTGAGCCGGGTACGAGCCGCCTCGAGGTCGGATTCGATCTGGGCAGCCGAACGCTTACCGGTACGGGCGCGGGGCACCCGGGACGCGCCGCTGCTGGAGTCGATAGCCACGGATCGATCCTAGGGGGTACGACCCGGGAGGGCCACGACCCGGCCGATCAGCGGGGCAGGGGGCCGTCGATAGGGTGCCGCCATGACCGAGCGACTTTCCGTGGGTGACCCCGCACCTGCCTTCACCCTCGCCGACGCCACGGGCGCCCACGTATCGCTCGCCGACTTCCCCGGCAGCCGGGTGATCGTCTACTTCTACCCCGCCGCGATGACCCCCGGCTGCACCACACAGGCGGTCGACTTCACCGCCGCGATGGACGAGTTGAGCGCGGCCGGGCTCCAGGTGCTCGGGATCTCTCCCGACAGCACCGACAAGCTTGCCACCTTCGCCGCCCAGCAGTCGATCACCTTCCCCTTGCTGGCGGACCCGGACCGGACGACGTTGGCCGCCTACGCCGCCTACGGCGAGAAGCTCCTCTACGGCAAACGCGTCGAGGGGGTCATCCGCTCGACCTTCGTGGTCGACGTGGACGACGACGGGGCCGGTACGATCACCATCGCCCAGTACAACGTCAAGGCCAAGGGTCACGTGGCCAAGCTGCGCCGCGAATTGGGCGTGTGAGGCCGAGCTCCTGGTCGACTCGGTCGGGCGCCGGAGTGGTGGAACGGTAGACACGCAGGATTTAGGTTCCTGTGCCTTGACGGGCGTGAGGGTTCGAGTCCCTCCTTCGGCACGAGAGTCCAGCGCGAGTCAGCGGCGTCGGTAGGTGACGAACGCGTAGTCGTCGTGGCTCTCCCGCGCGGTCTCCTGCCACTCCGCCGAACCGATCGCGGGGAACGTCGCGTCTCCGTCGGGCTCCGCGGCCACCTCGGTGATCTCCAGCCGGCCGGTGCACGCCAGTGCCGCGCGGTAGATCTCCCCCCCGCCGGCCACGTAGACCGGGCCGTCCGGATCGACCCGCTGGGCAATCGCCAGGGCCGCCGGAACGTCGGCGGCGACCTCCACCCCCGCGGCAGACCAGGTCGGATCGCGGCTGACCACCACCGTCGTCCGGCGCGGCAGCGGCCGACCGATCGACTCGTAGGTCTTCCGGCCCATGATCAGCACGTGACCGAGCGTCAGCTGCTTGAAGCGGGCCTGGTCGGCGGGCAGCGACCACGGGATGGCGGCTCCGCTGCCGATCACCCCGTTGCGCGCGACGGCCGCGATGGCCACGACCTCCGGTTTGACAGCTGCCGGCCCTGACGGCGAGTCAGACCGCAATGGGGGCCTTGATCGCCGGGTGCGGGTCGTAGCCCGCGAACGAGATGTCGGCCAGGGTGAAGTCGTCCAGCGAGCCGATGGTCGGGTCCAGCACCAGGGTGGGTAGCGATCGCGGCGTCCGCTGCAGCTGCTCACGGGCCTGGTCGACGTGGTTGAGGTAGAGGTGCGCGTCGCCGAGGGTGTGCACGAAGTCGCCCACGCCCAAGCCGCAGACCTGGGCAACCAGGTGGGTCAGCAATGCGTAGGAGGCGATGTTGAACGGCACACCTAAAAAGATGTCAGCCGAGCGCTGGTAGAGCTGGCAGGAGAGCTTTCCGTCCGCCACGTAGAACTGGAACATCGTGTGGCACGGGGGCAGCGCCATCTCCTGGATCGCGGCGACGTTCCAGGCACTGACGATGTGTCGGCGGCTGTCGGGGTTGGTCTGGATCGAGTGCAGCACCCCAGCGATCTGGTCGACGTGGCCACCCGAGGGGGTCGGCCAGGAACGCCACTGGTAGCCGTAGATGGGCCCCAGCTCGCCCTCGGCGTCGGCCCATTCGTTCCAGATCGACACCCCTTGCTGCTGCAGGGCCGCCACGTTGGTCTCACCGCGCAGGAACCACAACAGCTCGGCGACGATCGACTTGGTGTGCACTTTCTTGGTGGTGACCAGCGGGAAGCCGGCACCGAGGTCGAAACGCATCTGGTGCCCGAACACGCTGAGCGTCCCGGTCCCGGTGCGATCGGACTTCTGCACGCCGTGGGTCAGCACGTGGTCGAGGAGGTCGAGGTAGGTCTGCACGGGTCTTGGTCCTCTCCGGCGAGCTCAGGCGCCCCGCAAGGTGGCCACGACCAGCGGGGCGATGGCCCGCACCGCCTGGCCGCGGTGGCTGATCGCGTCCTTGGCCGCCGGGTCGAGCACCCCGTTGCTCACGGTCTGCCCGTCGGCCACGAACAGCGGGTCGTAACCGAAGCCATTGTCCCCCACCGGAGCCTCGAGCAGCACGCCTCTCATCTCCGCGCGTCGGACGTGTTCGACGCCCGACGGCAACACGAAGGCCAACGCGGCCACGAAGGCGGCACCGCGGCGCTCCGGTGGCAGGTCGAACAGCTGGCGCAGCAGCAACTCGTTGTTGCTCGCGTCGGTTGCGTGGGGTCCCGACCAGCGCGCCGAACGCACCCCCGGCATCCCGTTCAAGGCATCGACGGTGAGGCCCGAGTCGTCGGCCAGCGCCGGCCGCCCGGTCGCGGCGACGCAGGCCCGGGCCTTGAGCAGGGCGTTGCCCTCGAAGGTGGTCGCGGTCTCGGCCGGTTCCAGATACCGCCTGACGTCAGCCAGGCCGAGCACCTCGATCGTGGGGTCCAGGGCACCGAGCACCCGCCGGAGCTCGACCAGCTTCTTCGCGTTCCCGGTGGCCAGCACGATCTGCCGTGACTCGGTCACCGTCCCGCTCACGAGGCGAGGGCCTGCTGCTGGAGCTCGGTCAGGGTCCGGCAACCGGCCACGCCGAGGTCGAGCAGCTGGTCGAGGACCGCGCGGTCGAAAGGCGCTCCTTCGGCCGTGCCCTGGACCTCGATGAACTCACCCGTGCCGCTCACCACGACGTTCATGTCGGTGTCGGCCCCGGAGTCCTCGGTGTAGCAGAGGTCGAGCATGGGCTGGCCGCCGACGACGCCGACCGAGATCGCGGCGACCGAGTTGGTCAGCGGTTCTCCCGCCAGCCGGTGCCGGTCCCGGAGGAAACCGACCGCGTCGGCGAGGGCGACGTACGCGCCGGTGATGGCCGCCGTGCGGGTGCCGCCGTCGGCCTGCAGCACGTCGCAGTCCACGACGATGGTGTTCTCGCCCAGCGCCTTGTAGTCGATCACCGCCCGCAGGCTGCGCCCGATCAGCCGGCTGATCTCGTGGGTCCTCCCCCCGATCCGACCCTTGACCGACTCGCGGTCGGAGCGGGTGTTGGTGGCCCGCGGCAGCATCGCGTACTCGCTGGTGACCCAGCCCAGACCCGAGCCCTTACGCCACCGCGGGACGCCCTCGGTGACGCTGGCCGCGACCAGCACCCGGGTCCGACCGAACTCCACCAGCACCGACCCTTCGGCGGCGTCGAGCCAGCCGCGGGTGAATCGTACGGGTCGGAGGTCGTCGAGGTCTCGGCCGTCTACTCGGGTGGTCACAGACCCACGGTAGAGGGAGGACTACGGTGTAAGCCAAACCCCTACGACGAAGGAGTGAGCATGGGACTGGGCGACAAGATCAGCAACAAGGCCGAAGAGCTCGGCGGCAAGGCCAAGCAGGCCGCCGGCGACGCCACCGACAACGAGGAGCTGCAGGCCGAGGGCCAGAAGGATCAGGTCTCAGGTCAGGGCAAGCAGGCCGGCGAGCACGTCAAGGACGCCGCCGGCGACGCTCGCGACGCCCTCAAGTAGGGCATTTCCCTCAGCACGCCACAAGGCCCGCCGGATTACGATCCGGCGGGTCTTTGTCGTCCGCGCACCCCGCGCTGGACTACGGCAGCGTCCAGCACGCCCCGGTCCGGGCGAGCTCGACCGGACCGGGGAAGGCCGGCTGGGCTTCGGCCAGGACGTCGGCCGGCAGGTGCCAGGGCGGGATGTGGGTCAGGACCAGACGTCGCACCCCGGCCCGTTCGGCGTGCTCGCCCGCCTCGCGTCCGCTCAGGTGGACCCCGGCCGGGTTGTCGGGTCGGTCGAGGAACGCTGCCTCGCAGAGCAGCAGGTCGGCGTCGCGCGCCAGGTCCACCAGCGCCGGGCTGGGTCCCGTGTCACCGGAGAAGACCAAGGTCGCCCCGGTCGCGACCTCCTCGAGCCGGATGGCGTACGCCTGCACCGGGTGCGCGACCCGCGCCGTCCGAACCCGAAACGGACCGATGGTCTGCTCGGCGGACCAGGTCCGGAACCGGAAGTGCCGACCGGGGCCGGGCCCGTCGACCTCGGCCGACGTGGCGGCGTAGGCCCGGGCGATCCGCTCGGCGGCACCGGAGGGGCCGTGGACGTCGATGGCCGGCCACGGCGCGGTGGCCGAGCCGGCCCAGGAGGAGTACGTCGCCTCCACGTAGAGACCGCAGAGGTCCAGGCAGTGGTCGGGGTGCAGGTGACTGAGCAGCACGGCGTCGAGCTCGGCCGGGTCGAGGAAGCGGTGCAGCACCCCGAGTGCGCCCGGCCCCAGGTCGAGCAGGACGGCGAACGTCGCTCCCTCGTAGGGCGCCTGGACCAGGTAGCACGACGCGGGCGATTCCGGTCCGCCGATCGACCCGCTGGCGCCGACCACGGTCAACCTCACGAGAACTGCTCCACGTCGCCGACCAGCGTGCCCATCAGCCGTCGGCCGATTCCGGCGAAGGCGTCGGGGTCACCGGTGGTCAGAAAGCGGTGGCGCGGCGTGCGCGGGTCGTGGTGGGTCAAGGCGTTGCGGGTCAGCACCGCGTAGACGTCCTTGGCGCACTCGTCGGCGCTGGAGACCAGCGTGACCTCGTCACCGAGCACGTAGGAGATGACGCCGGTGAGCAGCGGGTAGTGCGTGCAGCCGAGGATCAGGGTGTCGATGTCGGCGGCTCGCAACGGCCTCAGGTAACCCTCCGCGACGGCGAGCAGTTCGGGACCCCCGGTGACCCCGGCCTCCACGAACGGGACGAAACGGGGGCAGGCGACCGTCACCAGGTCGACTGCCGGGGCGGCGGCGAACGCGTCCTCGTAGGCGAGCGAGGTCGCGGTGGCCGCAGTGCAGATGACCCCGACCCGGCCGCTGCGGGTGGCGGCCACCGCCCGCCGGGCGGCCGGCAAGATCACCTCGACGACGGGAACCTCGTAGCGCTCCCGGGCGTCGCGCAGCATCGCCGCGCTGGCCGAGTTGCAGGCGATCACCACGATCTTGACCCCGGAGGCGACGAGGTGGTCCAGGCACTCCAGGGCGTACTCGCGGACCTGGGCGATCGGCTGGTCACCGTAGGGCGATCGGGCGGTGTCGCCCAGGTAGATGACGTCCTCGTTGGGCAGTTGGTCGATCACCGCACGGGCGACGGTGAGCCCCCCGAAGCCGGAGTCGAAGATGCCGATCGGCGCCTCGGAGGTCACGGGAGCCACGGCAGGTCAGCGTACGCCAGGGGGCTCAGCCGGCGAACCTGCTTGCGCCTCCACACGACGCTGGGGTGCTCGTCGATATCGGGTGGGCGCGGATCGTCCGCTCGGCCAGGCGACCGACAGATCGCGTCCCCAGCCGCGTTCAGGCCCAGACCTGACCCTCGAGTAGCTCCTCCGCGGCGTCGATGTCGGCGTCGTAGGCCCCGGTCGACAGGTACTTCCAGCCGGCGTCGCAGACGATGAGGGCGATGTCGGCGCGTTCCCCTGCTTGGGCCGCGCGGGCGCCCTGGGCGAGGGCCGCGTGCAGGATCGCACCGGTCGAGAGCCCGGCGAAGATGCCCTCGGTCTCCAGCAGCTCGCGGACCCGACGGATCGCGTCTCGAGAACCGACCGAGAAACGACCGTCGATCAACTGGGGGTCGTAGAGCTCGGGTACGAAGCCCTCGTCGATGTTGCGCAGGCCGTAGACCAGCTCGCCGTAGCGCGGTTCGGCCGCCACGATCTTGACCGCGGGCTTGTGCTCGCGGAAGAACCGGCCGACGCCCATCAGGGTGCCGGTCGTGCCGAGTCCCGCGACGACGTGGGTGATCTCGGGGAGGTCGGCGAGCAGCTCAGGGCCGGTCGTGCGGTAGTGCGCCTCGGAGTTGGCGGGGTTGCCGTACTGGTAGAGCAGCACCCAGTCGGGATGCTCCGCAGCGATCTTCTTCGCCATCGCCACGGCCTCGTTCGAACCGCCGGCGGCCGGGGAGGACACGACCTCAGCACCCCACATCGCCAACAGCTGGCGTCGCTCGGGTGAGGTGTTCTCGGGCATCACGCAGACCAGCCGGTAACCCGCCAGCTTGGCGGCCATCGCCAGGGAGATGCCGGTGTTGCCACTCGTCGGCTCCAGGATGGTGCAGCCCGGTCGCAGCCGACCGTCCGCCTCGGCAGCGCGGATCATGCTCAGCGCCGCCCGGTCCTTGATCGACCCGGTGGGGTTGCGGTCCTCGAGCTTGGCCCACACCCGGACGTCGGGCGCCGGGGACAGTCGCGGCAGTCCGACCAGCGGGGTGTGACCGACCGAGTCGGCCAGGGAGTCGTAACGCATCAGGCGGTTCGGTTCGGCATGCGGCGCGGCAGCAGGTCAGCCGCCGGCGACGGCCGGCAGCACCACGACCACGTCCCCGTCGGCGACGGTGGTGGTGAGTCCGCTCGCGAACCGCACGTCCTCGTCGTTAACGTAGACGTTGACGAACCGACGGAGCTTCTCGCTCTGGTCTGCGTCCCCCTCGACCAGGCGGTTCTTGAGACCAGGGTTGCGGCTCTCGACGTCGTCGAGCACCTCGAGCAGCGTCGTACCGCTGCCCTCGACGGCCTTCTGACCTGCGGTGAACGGACGCAGGATGGTCGGAATCCGGACCTCGACGGCCATGGCGGTTCTCCTCCAACTCGATGAAAAGCATCAGCGGTGCAGCACACACCGATCGGCAGGTGTGTCGTGGGTCGAAACCGGTAAGTGCGGGATCGTATTCCCGCACCCGATCAGGAGCCGTCGACGACGGCCACCTCTTCCTCGGTGACGACACCCTCAACGATCCGGTAGGACCGCAGTTGGACCGGGCCCTCGTCGCGGCCCGACTCGGCGGTCGAGACGAGCACGTAGTGGGCCTGCGGCTCGGACGCGTAGGAGATGTCGGTCCGCGACGGGTAGGCCTCGGTCGCCGTGTGCGAGTGGTAGACGACCACGATCTCCTCATCGGCTTGGTCCATCGACCGGTAAAGCGCGAGCTGTTCGGCCGGGTCGAAGCGGAAGAAGGTCGGCGACCGGTCCGCGTTCGTCATCGCCACGAACCGGGTTGCGACGTCAGCACCCTCCGGCCCGACGATCACCCCGCAGGCCTCGTCGGGGTGATCCCGCCGGGCGTGGGCGATCATCGCGTCGACGTGGGCGCGGTCGATGCTCAGCACCCGGACTCCTCGGCACATCTGCTGCTCACGGGCGCACAGGTTACCCACCGATGCACGTGATCTCGCCCACCTTCCACATCCGTCGGCTCCCGATCGCCGAAGTTGAGATGAAGGGTCCCCGGCAGTGCTGGAGCGAAGGACCCACCCACGACAGAGGATTGCGATGCTGTACCACGTTGCCGCGCTGGCCGTCCTGCTCCTGACCATCTTCGGAGCCCTGCGCCTGGGTCACCGGTCTCCGGGGCGACAGACTCTCGACCCGCGTGCGCGGGTCGAGTGGAGCGCCTACTTGAACGAGCCGCCGAACCCCTGCGATACCGGGCACACCCGCCTCTACCTGACCGGACCGCCGCCGGAGTCGTCGGGGGTCATCTGCGCGGTCTGCACCACCCCGCTGAGCCGCCCGGCGTGGATGGACTGCCCGGACTGCGACTGGTTTCCCGTCGAAGGCCGCCTGCACGTGACCCGTTGTGGGGTGCACGCCCCCGAGCGCGAAGCCGCCTGACCGGTCTCGGTTCGCAACGCTCAGAGCGAGCTGATCAGCGTTTCCTGGGCAAACCCGAGCCAGTCGTACACGCTGGCCATGAAGGCCCGGGGATCCTCCTCGGGCAGGTTCGCCAGCTCCTCGGCCGACTCGGCGTCGGCGATGCCGAGCCGGGTGGCCACGGCCAGCCGGACGTTGGTGAGGGTCCGCAGCCAGGCGTCGCTCTGGTCGGTGGGGATCTGCACCGGCTGGGCCCCCTCGTCGGTGCGGACCAGCGCACCCAGCACCACCTGAGCGTCCGCGATCTTCTTGGCCCTCAGGTCGTGCTCGGTGAACCGTCGGAAGTCCGTGGCTGCCGCGGGGTCGTGCGGGTACGCGTTGGGGAAAAGTCGCTGGAGCACCGGGTCCTCGTGGGCTTCCGGTTCGTCCGGGTCGGCCGCGAGGTCACGAGCCCAGGCCTCGAAGGGGTCGGTGGGCTCGGGTACCGAACCGTCGAAGCGCTCCGGCTCACCATCGGAGACCATGTCCACCAGCTGGTGGACCAGCGAGGTGAGCAGCCCCACCTCGTAGCTGCTCAGGTGGCTGGTAACCACCGTTCCGCGCCGCTTGAACTTGCGCATCAGCCCTCGGACCTGTCGATGGTCGCCCACAGCCCGTATTCGTGCATGGCCGTGGCGTCGCGCTCCATCTCCTCGCGGTTGCCCGAGGAGACGACCGCTTTGCCGTCCCCGTGCACCTGCATCATCAGCTTCTGCGCCGTGGACCTCGAGTAGTGGAAGTAGGTGGTGAACACGTGGGTCACGTAGGACATCAGGTTGACCGGATCGTCCCAGACGATCGTCACCCACGGCGTCTGGGTCTGCTCATCGGTGATCGGCCGGTCCGCGATCGCCGTGCCCCCAGCGGGGCTGACGGTCGGTGGTTCGGTGGCGGACATCCCGGGCATAGGGCCATTGTGGCAAACCCGTCACGGGTGTCACCACGATCGGGCGACGACGGCACCCGGGACGGTGAGGATCGGTCCGCCGGTCGGTGTGCCCTAGGGTCGCTGCATGCGCGAGTCGGCCACCCCCACGTGGGGCCCCAGCGAGGTGCCGACGACGGCCCTGCTCACCGACCACTACGAGCTGACCATGGTCCGCGCCGCCCGCGAGGCCGGCACGGCCGACCGGCCCTGCGTCTTCGAGATGTTCGGTCGCCGGTTGCCCTCGGGCCGCCGCTACGGCGTCGTGGCCGGAGTCGGCCGGGCGCTGCGGGCGCTCGAGCACTTCCGGTTCGACGACGAGTCGGTTCGCTTCCTGCTCGACCGCGAGGTGGTGGACCCCGCGACGGCCGACTGGCTCGCCGACTTCCGGTTCAGCGGCGACGTGTGGGGCTACCCCGAGGGTGAGGTCTACCTCCCGGGTTCGCCGCTGCTGGTGGTGCAGAGCGGTTTTGCCGAAGGGGTGCTGCTGGAGACGGTGCTGCTGAGCATCTACAACCACGACTCGGCGATCGCCTCGGCCGGCTCCCGGATGACCGCCATGGCGGGCGATCGGCCCTGCATCGAGATGGGATCGCGGCGGACCCAGGAGCTGTCGGCCGTGGCGGCCGCCCGCGCCGCCTACATCGCCGGGTTCCAGGCCACGTCCAACCTCGAGGCGGGCCGCCGCTACGGCGTCCCCACCACCGGCACAGCCGCGCACGCGTTCACCCTGCTGCACGCCGACGAGCGCGAGGCGTTCACCGCCCAGCTGGCCGCGCTGGGTGCGGACACCACGCTGCTGGTGGACACCTACGACGTGGAGAACGCCGTCCGGATCGCGGTCGAGCTGACCCACGGACGGGTCGGGGCGGTTCGGCTGGACTCCGGTGACCTGGCGATCATGGCCCGTCAGGTCCGCGAGCTGCTCGACTCGCTGGGTGCGACCCGAACCAAGATCATCGTCACCAGCGACCTCGACGAGCAGATGATCGCGGCACTCTCGGGTGCCCCGGTCGACGGGTACGGCGTGGGGACGGCCCTGGTCACCGGGTCGGGCCACCCCACCTGCGGCTTCGTCTACAAGCTGGTGGCCCGGGCCGAGAGCGACGAGCCCGGCGCACCGCTGGTCCCGGTGGCCAAGAAGAGCGCCGACAAGATCAGCATCGGCGGCCGCAAGTACGCCCTGCGCCGGCTCGACGCGGCCGGGGTGGCCGAAGCCGAGATCATCGGGATCGGGACGCCGCCCATCGGTGACCACAACGACCGGCCGCTCCTGGTCCCGCTGGTCGAGAAGGGCGAGATCGTCGGTCGTGAGCCGTTGTCCGCGGCCCGAGACCGGCACGCTCGCTCGCGCGCCGAGCTGCCGATCCAGGCGCTGAAGATGTCGCGGGGCGACCCCGTGATCGCAACGATCTTCGTCTCCCCCGACGGGAGCGAGAACCCCGACGCGTACGCCGCTTCGGCCGTCCAGGGAGGAACTCCATGAGCCGAGCGCTGATCGTGGTGGACGTGCAGCGGGACTTCTGCGAAGGCGGCTCGCTGACCGTCGCCGGCGGCCGCGCCACCGCGACCAAGATCAGCACCCTGCTGTCCGGCGCACACGGCTACACCACGGTGGTCGCGACCCGTGACCACCACATCGACCCGGGTGCTCACTTCTCGGACCACCCCGACTTCGTCGACAGCTGGCCACCACACTGTGTGGTCGGCACCGACGGGGTCGAGTTCGTGTCCGAGCTGACCTTCCACGACTTCGACGCGATCTTCGACAAGGGTGAGTACTCCGCCGCGTACAGCGGGTTCGAAGGCACCGACCACGACGGCACCGGGCTCACCGACTGGCTCCGGGCCCACCGGGTCGACCAGGTCGAAGTGTGCGGGATCGCCACCGACCACTGCGTCCGCGCGACCGCCCTCGACGCCGTCCGAGCCGGTTTCGCGACGACCGTGCTGCTGCCCCTGACCGCCGCAGTCAACCCCGACCGCATCGACGCCGTCGCCAAGGACCTGGAGAACGCCGGCGTCGCCGTCGCCCGCTGAACAAGCCGCGGGAAACCAAGTTAACTTGGTTTCCTGTTGCTTTACATGGCAGATCTGCCATGTAAAGCGAGTAGAAACCAGGTTAACTTGGTTTCCCGGTCAGGCCGAGCGGCTCAGCGGGAGCCAGTCGAGGACGCGTTGGATCTCCGCGTCCCACAGGCCCCATTCGTGCTCCCCGGGCACGAAGGACGTGCTGAGCGGGATCCCCCGCCGGCCGGCCGCCGCCGCGAAGGCCTCGTTGTCGGCGACGAGGGCGTCCTCGGTGCCGCAGCCGAGGTAGAGCGGAGGCAGCGCGGATCGGTCGACGGTCTCGAGCAGATCGAAGAGGTCAGCCTCAGCCGGGATCCCCGCGGATCCGAAAGCCCGCTCGAACATCCTGGGGTCCTCCGGTCGTTCCCGACCCGAGCGCAGTCCGGTGAGATGCACCGCACCCGACAGGCACGCCGCCGCCCCGAACCGTTCCGGGTAGGTCAGCGCCCACCGGAAGGCGCCGTACCCACCCATCGACAGGCCCGCCACGAACGTGTCCGCGGGCTCGGTGGAGACCCGGAAGAAGTCACCGACCAGGGCAGGTAGCTCCTCGGTCAGGAAGGTCCAGTACGCCCCGCCGTACGCCTGGTCGGCGTAGAAGCTGCGGTGCACCTGCGGCATCACCACCGCCAGGCCGAGCGGGGCGACGTACCGCTCGATCGAGGTCCGCCGCAGCCAGGTGGTGTCGTCGTCACTCAACCCGTGCAGCAGATAGAGCACCGGCGGTGGACCGTCGGTCGACGCGCCCGACATCCCGATCTGCTGCCGGGTCGCCTGGGGCAGGATGACCGTCATCGACGTACTCAGTCCGAGCGCATCGGCGAAGAAGTCGCACCGCAGATGGGCCATGTCCACTCCGTCTTGTTCGAAGGTTCCCCACGATGCCAGACCCGTCACACGAACCGAACCCGGAGGGCGGGACACTCCCCGCCTTTCCCCGCGAGCTCGAGCGCGTGTCCTGGCGGTTCGTGCTCCGCCGCACCTGGCGCAAGTTCTGGGTCCACGAGTGCACCGACCTGGCCGCCGGCCTCACCTACTACGGCATCATCGGCGTCTTCCCGGGCCTGATCGTGCTGGTCTCGGTGCTCGGCCTGGTCGGGAAGGGCCAGGCCTCGGTGACCACCCTGACCGGGATTCTGGAACGGGCCGCACCGCAGGCGATCATCGAGTTCGCCACACCGATTCTCGACTCGCTGGTCGGCTCCCGCAACGGGTGGGGTCTGGTGTTGGGGATCGCCGGGGCGCTCTACACCGTGTCGCGTTACGTTCGGGCCTTCGGCCGCGCCCTCAACCGGGTCTACGGCGTCCGGGAGGGTCGCCCGATCTGGGCGTTGGAGGCCCGGATGCTCCTGGTCACGGTGGTCGTGGGCGTGCTGACGATCTTGACCGTGGCCATGCTGGTGGTCTCCGGGCCGGTGGCCGACCTGGTGGGGCAGGTTGCTGGGGTCGGTCCCACGGTCGTGTTCGTCTGGGACATCGTGAAGTGGCCGGTGGTGGTGATCATCGCGGTGATCATCGTGGCCGTGCTCTACTACGTCACCCCTAACGTGCGCCAGCCGCACTGGCGCTGGGTGAGCGTCGGCGCCCTGCTGGCCTTAATTATCTGGGGGATCGCCTCGGCCGCCTTTGGGGCCTACGTCGCCAACTTCAGCCGGTACGACGCGATCTACGGCTCGCTCGCGGGTGTGATCGTCTTCCTGGTCTGGCTCTGGGTCACCAACCTCGCTGTGCTGGTCGGAGCGATCGTGGACTGCGAGCTGGAACGGGTGCGTGAGCTCGAGGCGGGACACCCGTCCGAGACGACGCTGCAACTCCCCCTGCGCGACACCCGACTGATCGCGAAGCAGGATCGCGGTGAGGAGCTCGACCTGGCCCGCGCCCGCAGCATCCGCACCGACGTGGGTAGGCTCGATCCATGAGCACGCTGGCAAAGATCGCGTACCGGCCCGTCGGCCTCCTCGGCTCCATCGCGGCCGGCAGCCTCGCCGGGGCCATCGTCAAACAGATCTGGAAGCGGGCGGCCGAGGAGGGCGACGCTCCCGACGCCCTGCAGTCGGAATACTCCCTGCGCAGCGTGCTGATCGCGGCTGCGGTCCAGGGCATCGTCTTCGCCGTGATCAAGGCCCTGATCGATCGCGGTGGCGCGAACGCGTTCCAGCGGCTGACCGGCGAATGGCCCGGCGACTAGTCGCGGGCAGCACCGAACCTGATCATCCGATGACAACCGCTCAAGGGGCCCCATGAAGATCAAGAATCTGCTCGTCCTGGCCGCCGGCGCCGGCGCGGGCTACCTGCTCGGAACGCGGCAGGGCCGGGTGAAGCTCGAGCAGCTCAAGACCCAGGCCAACCAGTTCGCCCACGACCCGCGCGTGCAGTCCGCCGCGTCGTCGGCCGCCGAGCAGGTCGAGAAGCAGGCCCACCACCTGCCGCAGCCCGCGCAGGGCATCGTCCGGGCGGCCGCTGGTCAGGTCCAGTCCGCGGTCGAGAAGGCGCAGACCGACCAGGGGACGACGATCCCACCCGCCAGCTGATGGCGATGAAGTGGACCGGCGCCGACCTGGACTCTCAGGCCGGCCGGACCGTGATCGTCACCGGGGCCAACAGCGGCCTCGGCAAGGCCACGGCCAAAGCGTTCGCCGCGGCTGGGGCACGGGTCGTGCTGGCCGTGCGCGACCTGTCCCGAGGTCAGCGGGCCGTGGCCGAGCTGACGCCGCTGGTCGACGGCCCGCTCGAGTTGCGCCAGCTGGATCTTGCCGACCTTGCCTCGGTTCGGGCGTTCGCCGCCGACTGGGACGAGACGGTCGATGTGCTGGTCAACAACGCCGGGATCATGGCCGTGGCCGAGGGGACGACCGCCGACGGGTTCGAGCTCCAGTTCGGCACCAACCACCTCGGGCACTTCGCGCTGACCAACCTGTTGCTGCCCTACGTGTCGGATCGGGTGGTCACGGTCTCCTCGGGGGCCCACCGGATGGGGACGATCGACCTCGACGACCTCAACTGGCGGCAACGGAGCTACTCGCCGTGGCGGGCCTACGGCCAGAGCAAACTCGCCAACCTCTTGTTCACCCTCGAGCTGCAGCGCCGGCTGCACGCCGCCGGATCTCCTCTCCGGGCGCTGGCGGCTCACCCCGGCTACGCGGCGACGAACCTGCAGACCGGCTCGGCGAGCAAGTGGGCCGACCGGATGATGGCCGTGGCCAACAAGGTGATCGCCCAGAGCGATGAGATGGGCGCGTTGCCGACGCTCTTCGCCGCCAGTCAGGACTTGCCCGGTGGCAGCTACGTCGGTCCGGACGGGATGCGTGAGGGACGCGGCTACCCCACCCTGGTGGGTCGGACATCCGACGCGAGCGACGTGAGACTCGCCCAAAGGCTGTGGGCGAAGTCCGAGGAGCTGACCGGGGTCGGCTTCCCCGAGAACGCCGGCGCCGCCACCTGAGCCCGGAGCCGATCGGCGGGATCAGGCGGGGCCGAGCAGCCGTCGTACGGTGACCGGGGCCACGCAGCAGAACGCGTCCCGGCAGATCGCGTTCACCTCGTCTTGCTCCGAACCGACGAGCTCGACCCCGAGCCAGCCGCGGTAGCCGACGTACGGCGGCACGAAGAAACGATCGGGCTCGGTCTGCACCATCTCGGTCTGGACCCCCTCGGGGGCCGCACACCAAATCGCGAGGCGACCGTCGCCGTGGTGATCGTCGACGAACATCACCAGGCAACGCTTGTCGCGGACGAAGAACGCGGGTCCCCCGTGGCTGGGGCGCTCGTTCACCTCGGGTAGCGCGAGGCACGCCCGCCGCACCATCTGCAGGGCGCGTTTCGCCTGGACCGCCGAGTAGCTGACCATCCGGTCAGCCTGCCAGAGACCGGCCGCGGACACCGACCCGTTGTCCTCCCTGCGACCCGTTACTCGCTCCCTGACGGGTTGCCGACGTGCTCCAGCCGTGCGGCGCGAGCCGGGATCTGACCCACCGTGGCGCTCAGGTTGATGGCGAGCGACACCAGGACCGTGCTGGCCTCGTCGACCTTGTCCGCGGGGATCTCGTCGAACGCGTGGGAGAACCACCGTCGGCTGGCGGCCACGACCTGATAGCCCATCGGAGTCAGCCGGACGACGCTGCGTCGTCGGTCCCTGGGGTGTGAGTGCCGGCGAGCCAGGTCACTGCGCTCGAGCCGATCGACGAGCGAGGTGGCCGCACCCGTGCTCATGCTGAGTCGGCCCGCCAGCTCAGCCATTCCCAGCTCACCCGCCTGGGTCAGGTGACTGATCGCCTGCGCCTCGCTCACTCCGAGGCCGAAGTGCGCCGCAACAGCCTGACGGTACCGTTCACCCGCCATGATCAGCGTGCTGAGCGCACTGACCGCGCTGTCGTTGACTGTCTCCGGGGACATACCAGACCACCTTGCTAGCACATAGATGCAGTCCCCGAATTATTCAGTGATGCTATCAACGCCAAGCAGGCGCCGCACCGCGCATCGCTGGGCGCGGAGCAGTTTTAGACCGCTCTCACCTTGGGCCCGAGCGCGCGCAGTCTACCGAAGCTTGACCACCTGGGTCTTGGCCGCGAGGTCGTGCAGCGTCTGCCGTTTCGGGTGCCAGAGCGGGAAGACCACGTCGATCAGCCGGAACAGCAGCAGGATGGTGGTGAGTCCCGGCAAGGTCCAGACCAGGGACCGCAGCACGACCGCGCCCCAGCCCAGCTTGCCGCCGAAGCGTCCCTGGTCGACCGGCACGACGCGCAGCCCGAGGGCCAGCTGCCCGACGCTGGCGCCCTTGAACCGCCAGAACAGGGCGTAGTAGAGCGAGCCGACGCCCACGCTGACCAGGGCGATGATCAGCTGGTCCTGCGTGCTGATCAGGTCGGTGGGCACGGGCTGTGGGGGTTGCAGGCCCTGGGAGGCGAGGCGCATCCCCTCCCGAAAGTACGCGGCGAGGGTGGTGGCGAGCCGAAGGTAGATGGGCAGCGCCGCCAGTGCAGCAACCAGGCCCACGATGATCGAGTCGATGACCACCGAGAGAGCCCGCCACCACCAGCCCGCCAGGGGGACCTGGTCGGCGGTCGCGACCTGTTTGCTGCGCGCGCCGAACTGGCCGCCGTACGGCTGCTGGCCGGAGCCCTGAGGCCCGCGGCCCGGTTGCTGGTAGCCCTGCTGCCACGGCTGCTGGGGCTGGCCGTACGGCTGCTGGGGCTGGCCGTACGGCTGCTGGGGCTGGCCGTAGGGCTGCTGGGGCTGGCCGTAGGGCTGCTGGGGCTGGTCGTAGGGCTGCTGGGCTGGTCCCGACTGCGGTCCTCGGTAGCCCTGCGGGGCTGCTCCACCCTCGGCCGCCCGGGTGGTGCGTGACCACTGCCAGCCATCCCAGTACCGCTCCTGGCCCTGCTGCGCGGGGTCGGGGTACCAGCCGCCCGGAGCGGCGTGGCGCCCCGGGGGCGCGGGCGGGCTGCCGATGGGGATGTCACTCACCGGGACATCCTATGTGCGGCCCCTGACCCTCCAGGTCGGCCGCGGCACGCCCCAGCGCCTGCTGCAGCCGCCCCACCGGGGTCTCCCAGCCCGTCGATCAGCCGGTCCTCGACCGCGCACGGTGAGCCAGGTCTGGGATGGACCGAACCGGAATGCCGGCGCGACCCACCCGGTTGCTGCAGACATGAGAGCGACCTATCTGGAGTCCTTCGGTGCACCGCACGACGTGATCACCGTGGGTGAGCTGCCCGATCCCCTGCTCGGTCCCGACGGGGTGCTGGTGGAGGTGCGTGCGGCGAGTGTGAACCCGGTGGACTGGAAGATCGTCGGTGGGTCCCTCCAGGGAGCGTTCCCCCACCACTTCCCCCTGGTCCCGGGGTGGGACGTGGCCGGGGTGGTCCGGGCCGTGGGTCCGGCCGTGACCCTGGTGGCTCCGGGTGACCGGGTGCTGGCCTACGACCGCGAGGACCACGTGCAGAACGGTACCTACGCCGAGCTCACCACAGTGCCCGAGCGGGCCGTCGCCACGATCCCCGACGGAGTCGACGACGTCACCGCCGGCGCGCTTCCGCTCGCCGGGCTGACCGCCCTGCAGCTCATCGAGACCGCGGGGGTCACCACCGGCGACACGGTGCTGATCCACGCGGCCTCGGGTGGGGTGGGGCAGTTCGCGGTCCAGCTGGCGCGGCTCCGCGGCGCCACCGTGATCGGGACGGCAAGCCCGCGCAATCACGATCATCTCCAAACCCTCGGTGCCACCCCGGTGGACTACGGCGACGGGTTGGTCGACCGGGTCCGGGCGATCGCGCCGGACGGGGTCGACGTCGTACTCGACCTGGTCGGCGGCGACGCCCTCGCCCAGACCCCGCAGCTGCTGGCCGCCGGCGGCCGGGTCGGGTCGATCGTCGATGCCGACACCGTGACAGCGCTGGGCGGGCACTACGTCTTCGTCCGCGGGGTCGGCGAGCAGCTGCAGGCGCTGGTCGACCTGGTGGCCGCCGGCGACCTCCGCGTCGACGTGGCACAGACGTTCCCCCTCGAGCAGACGGCCGACGCGCTGGCGGCCAGCACCGCGGGCCACGTCCGCGGCAAGATCGTCATCACCGTCTGAGGAAGCCGCCGAAGCCGCCGAGGCCGCCAAGGCCGACGGAGCCGCCAAGGCCGACGGAGCCGACGAGGCCGACGGACTCAGGCGCTCCGCCTGGTCGCCCACTCCCGAATCCGGTCGATCCGGTCCTGCAGCTCGTCCTCGCCGGCCACCGCCGACGGAGGTCCGCCGCAGACCTTGCGGAGCTCGGCGTGGATCACCCCGTGCGGAGTGGTCGTGCGGTGGTGCCAGGCGCCGACCAGCCCGTTGAGCTCCTTGCGCAGCTCGCGCAGCCGCTGGTGGGTGCTGGCCTGCTGGACGCGTCCGGCCCGCTGCTGGTCCTGGGCGGAGGTGCCGTCGGCGCGGGCCACCTGGGTCGCCTGATGACGGCGCAGCAGATCCTTGACCTGGTCGGGTTCGAGCAGCCCGGGGATGCCCAGGTAGTCGGCCTCGTCGTCGCTGCCGGAGCGGGCGAACATCCCGAATTCGCCACCGTCGAAGACCACCCGGTCGAAGTCGGCCTCGCTGGCCAGAGCGGCAAAGGTCCCCTGCTCACCGAGGTCGGCGTCCGGCTCGGACTCGATGCGCTCGGCCGCCAGCAGCAGCTCGGCTTCGTCGAGGTCGCTCTTCGCCCTCAGCACGTGGTCGCGCTCGACCTCCATGGCCGCGGCGAAGGCAAGCAGGTTGGGCACACTAGGCAGAAAGACCGACGCGGTTTCGCCTCGCCTACGGGCCCGGACGAACCGACCCACCGCCTGGGCGAAGAACAGCGGGGTGGCGGTGGACGTCGCGTACACCCCGACCGCGAGCCGGGGCACGTCCACGCCTTCCGACACCATCCGCACCGCCACCATCCAGCGGTCCGCGCCGGCTGCGAACTGGGTGATCTTGCGGCCGGCCCGGGCCTCGTCGCTGAGCACCACGACCGGCTTCTTCTTGGTGATCGCGCGCAGGATCTCGGCGTACGCGCGGGCCGATTCCTGGTCGGTGGCGATCACCAGCCCGCCGGCGTCCGGCACGTGCTCACGGACCTCGGAGAGCCGCCGGTCCGCGGCGGCCAGCACCGAGGGCATCCAGGACCCGCCGGGGTCGAGGGCGGTCCGCAGGGCCTGCCCGGCGAGGTCCTTGGTCATCGGGGTGCCGAGCCGGGCCGCCACCTCGTCCCCGGCGCTGGTCCGCCAGTGCAGGTCACCCGAGTAGGCCATGAACAGCACCGGCCGGACGATGCCGTCGGCCAGCGCCTCGCCGTACCCGTAGCTGTAGTCGGCCTGGCTCCTGAGCCCGCCGGCCCCGTCGGGGACGTACGGCACGAACGGGATCGGGTTGGCGTCGGAGCGGAACGGGGTGCCGGTCAACATCAATCGGCGGGCCGCCGGCTGGAAGGCCTCCTTGACCGCGTCGCCCCAGCTCAGCGCGTCGCCGGCGTGATGGACCTCGTCGAGCACGACCAGTGTCTTGAACCGCTCCACCCGGACGCGCAGGGCCAGGGGGTTGACCGCGACCCCGGCGTAGGTGAGGGCCACGCCCTGGAAGTCCTTGCTGGCCTTGCCCTGCCGGGTGCCGTACGCGGGGTCGATGGCGATACCGATCTTCTCCGCCGCCTCGGCCCACTGGGTCTTGAGATGCTCCGTGGGAGCGACGACCACGATGCGGTCGATCTGACGGCGCTGCAGCAGGTGGGAGGCCAAGGTCAGGGCGAAGGAGGTCTTGCCCGCGCCGGGGGTGGCCACGGCGAGGAAGTCGCTGGGACTCGTCTCGTGGTAGCGCTGCAGTGCAGCGGTCTGCCAGGCCCGCAGCTGCGGGACGGTCCCCCACGCGGCGCGGTCGGGAAAGGCCGGGGAGAGACCGCGGGCCCCGACGTCGAGCACCGGCGCACTGGGCAGCTCACCAGGAAACGAGGCTGCGGAGGTCACTGGCCCAACTCTAGGACAGTCTCCGCCGCTCCCGAACTCACCACCCGGCCCGCCATTTTGCGCACAATGACCCCTTCCGGGCGCCCCGAAAGGGTCATTGTGCGCAAAACGGGAAGTCAAGAGGGGGAAGCCGAGGAGTTGGCGATCGGGCCGATCCGCAGCGAGACCAGGAACGCCACCAGGGCCACCACCGCCATCGCCGCCAGCACCGCGCCGAAGGTCAGGGTCAGGTTCCCGCTCGGGTGCAGGGTGGCGAAGATGCTGCCGCCGATGCCCACGAACAAGCCGCCGGCGAACGCCTCGCTGAACTGCAGCGAGGCCGCGTTGCGGCCCTGCTCCCCCGCCGCCGACAACCCCATGGTGGCGACCGACGTGCTCGACATGGCGAGCCCCATGCCGAGCCCGGAAAAGACCCAGGCGAAACCGACGAAGCCGACCCACAGCTGCAGCCACGCCACCAGCGCGGTCAGACCCACCCCGACTAGCAGCGACGCTGCGCCGAGGGTGATGATCCGGTCCCGACGCAACCTGAGGGAGGGATGTGACTGCACGAACGACCCGGTGGTCCAGCCCAGGGCCCCGATGGTCAGCGCCGAACCCGCCAGCAGCAGCGACAGGCTCCGCTGCTCGACCAGCATCAGCGGTACGAAGGCCTCGGCCCCGAAGAAGGTGCCCGCCATCAACCCGCGGACCACGATCACCGGCGCCAACCCGACGCCGAACCGGAAGAAGCCGCGCGGCATCAGGTTGGGCAGGCTGAGCCCGACCAGCGCCAACCCGACGACGGCGAGTGGAATGCTGAGCCAGCGCAGCTCCTGTCCGGCCAGCTGAATCGCCGCCGCTCCGATCGCGGCGAGCCCGGCCGCCCACAGTCCCGCAGGCTTGGCGACCGACTCCCCCTCGGCGTGGGCGGGGGCGTTCGCCACCCGGATGACCTTCGGCAACATCATGATCGCGCCGATCGCCACCAGCGGCAGCACGGACCAGAAGACAGCCCGCCACCCGAGGTGGTGGGTGAGCCAGGCCGACACGGTCGGCCCGACGAAGGAGGGCAGCACCCAAGCGGTGGAGATGTAGGTGAACATCCGCGGCCGGTCCTTCTCGCTGAAGACCTGCGCGATGACCACGTACGTCGCGATGGCCAGCAACCCGCTGCCCAGGCCCTGCAGGAGCCGACCGCCGATCAGCTGGGCCATGCTGTGGGCGGTCCCGGCGACCACCAAGCCGATCGAGAAGACGACCAGTCCCAGGGCCATCGGTTTGGCGGGCCCGATCCGGTCGGCCAGCCGACCGGCCGCGACGGTCGCAAAAAGCTGGCCGATCATGAACAGTGAGAAGGCCCAGGCGTAGAGCCCGAGGCCGTCCAGCTCGGTGGCGGCCGCCGGCATGGCGGTGGCGATGGAGATCGACTCGAAGGCGATGGCGACCACCGCGGTGCACAACCCGATCGTCAGTCCCCGGTTGGCCTGCGGGGTGCGGGCGGTGGCGGAGTCGAGCTCGGACGTGGTCACGATGAGTCAGTCCACCATCTGAAGTCGGGTTGAGGTCAAGTTCTTTCGTGCCGCTGCGGTTCTACACTGGCGCTCGTGAGCCAGCAACTGAGCCCCGGAGCCGAGACGATCACCGACGAGCGGACCGAGTTCAAGGTCGAGGAGGGTGACCACGAGAAGTTCAGCCACTACGTCCCCAAGGAAAAGCTCACCGAAGCCATGGTGATGGGTACGCCGGTGGTCGCGCTCTGCGGCAAGGTCTGGGTGCCCAGCCGCGACCCGCAGCGCTTCCCCGTCTGCCCCCAGTGTAAAGACATCTGGGAGAGCTTCTCCGACGACGAGAAGGACGACCAGAACTAGCTGCGCTCCAGCAGTCCCCGCAGGTAGGCCGCCTGGCCGGCGTGCTGCAGGTCGTCACTGACCACGCTGACCAGCCGGACGGCGAGGGTCACCGGCGGGTCCCAGTTCGCGTCGACGACCCGGCCGAGCCCGTCCTCGGACAGCTCGCCGAGGTAGGCCCGGGTCGACTCGGTGACGTCGGTGAGGTAAGCCCCCAACAGGTCGGGGTCGCTCACCTCGAACGCACCCACCTCGTCACTGCTGTGCCCGTAGCCGATCGCACCGTCCTCGTACGGCAGCCCGAAGCGTTCGCTCCAGCCGCCGGCGGTCCAGCGCTGCTCGGTCTCGGCCACCCCGGCGACGTGGTCGTCCTGGACTCGGGTGAGGTGCCAGACCAGCCAGCCGATCGAGTTCGCCTCGGGATCGACACGTGCGTTCAGCTGCTCGGGGGTGAGGCCGTCGAGGACGCCGTGGACGACGTCGTGGATCCGGCCGAAGGCGTCGTTGAGGAGGTCACTGCTGGCAGTCATGTCGCTCAGCCTAGAAGAACCCCTCGGTCGCTTCAGGACGGCTCCGGTTGGTGCAGCCCGAAGCGGACCCCCTGGTCGTCGACGCAGATGGCGTAGCGGCCGAAACCGGGAGCCTCATGCACCTCGCCGTCACTCGACCCGCCGAGTCGCTCGAGCACCGTCAGGGACGCCTCGAGGTCCTCGACGCCGAGGAAGACCAGAAAACCCGGGGAGGGGTCGTCGCCGTGCATCCCCACCGCCAGGGTCGCGGTGTCGAGACTGCCGTTGCCGGAGTCTCCGGAGGGCTCCCACCCGAGCAGCTCGCCGTAGAAGCGGCGGGCGGCGGCGGTGTCAGGGACGCCGAGCTCCAGATACGTCGGTTCGCCGGCCATTCAGGTCTCCTCCCAACCCACCAGCTCGGCCATCCAGCAGAGCTTGTCGATCACGGTCGAGGTCAGCACGAAGGGGTAGAGGTCATCATTACCCATGCTCCGGTTGATCTGGTTGAGCCCCACGGTCAGCGGCACCCAGACCCGCGACACAAGCCGGGCGAAGCGCTCGCCGGGGCGGACGCCTTCGGTGGCCACGCCATAGGCCCGGGCGGTCTGCATTGTGTCGGTGATGTGCAGGAAATGGGCGAACACCTCGGCGAAGTCCTCCCACGGGTGCATGCTCGCGTACTGGCTGACGTAGCGCTCTTGCCAGCGGTCGTCGAGACCGGCTCCGCCGCCTTCCGAACCGCCGTAGTGCCGGGCCATTGCCTCGTCATAGGAGATCCGTTCGTCGCCGAACCGCGCCCGGAAACCCGCGACGTGGTCGGTCCCGCCCACCAGCCGGGCCCAGTAGTAGTGCCCGATCTCGTGCCGGAAGTGCCCGAGCACCGTGCGGTAGGGCTCGGCCATCTGGACCCGCAGACTCGCGCGGTGGGCGTCGTCGCTCTCGGCGAGGTCGACGGTGATCACGCCGTTGTGGTGCCCGGTGACCACCGCCTGCCGGGCCGAGGACAGCAGGTCGAACACCAGCCCGGTGTCACCGCCCCGGTCCCCGCTGTCGATCGGCAATCCGAGCCGGTCCAGCGAGTAGACCAGCCGGCGCTTGGCGAACTCGGCGACCCGGAGGGCTCGCATCCCGGCCACGTCGTCGTCGGCCGGCCGGGTCCGGGTCAGCGCGCAGCAGGTGCAGAGGGCCGGGACCCCCCAGTTCCAGACCGGGGCCAGCCAGTTGCAGCCGACGACCCCGAGGTTGGCGCAGCTGGTCCAGATCAGACCCTTCGCGTCGACGTACCGGTCGGTGGCGAACGGGACCAGCGTCGTGGTCGCCCGGTGGTAGCGCGTCGCGGTGCCGCAGCGACCGCACCGGGAGTTCTCGAAGTGCAGCGGCACGGCGCAGACCCGGCAGCTGAATGCCTGCACTATCCCGGCTCGGTGGGGGTCGACTCGGCCCGCACCATGTCCACGCCGACCTTCATGGTCGAGGTCGTCGCCGAGGTGAAGATGACACCCTTGACCGGGGCCACGTCGCCGTAGTCCCGCCCCCAGGCCACGGTCGCGTGGGTGTCGTCGACCAACCGGTCGTTGGTCGGGTCGAGGTGCAGCCAATCCTCACCGGGCACCCAGCAGCCGACCCAGGCGTGCGAGGCGTCCGCCCCGACCTGCCGGGGACGTCCCGGCACCGCCCGCGTCGCGAGGTAGCCGCTCACGTACTGCGCCGCGAGGCCCTGGCTCCGCAGGCCGGCGATCATGAGGTGCGCGAAGTCCTGGCAGACGCCGGTGCGCTGCTCCAGCACATCGGCGACCCGGGTGGTGACGGTGGTCGACCCGGACTTGTAGGCGAAGTCGTCATGGATCCGGTGCATCAGCTCCACCACGGCCTCCCCCAGGGCGCGACCGGGACGCAGCGAGCGCTGCGCATAGTCCGCCACCTCGATCGGCAGGTCGACCAGCGGCGACTCCAGGGTGAAGTCAATTGCGCGCCAGGCCTCCGGCAGATCACTCCGCAGCCCTGGGCGGCACTGCTCCCAGGGCAGCTCGAGGGCGCCTGACCGCACCGGGGCGTCGGTCCCGGGCGGGTCCACCACCTGCACGGTGCTGCGGCCGGTTATCACCAGCTGGGTGTGCGGGGTGGTGACGTGGAAGTACGACCTGGTGTTGCCGTACGCGTCCAGGTGGGTCGCGAGGTCCCGTGGGGCCGGCTCGATGGTCACCTCGTGGGCCAGGTTCTGCTGCCAGGGCAGCTCGCGCGGACGCAGACCGTAGAGGCCGTACGAACCGGTCACGTCCTCGTCGTAGGTGTAGGTCGTCACGTGCGAGATCTCGTAGGTCGTCATCCCGCGCTCCTCGCCGGGTCGAGAGCTCGACCCGGGGCCTGGGTCGCGAGCGGCTGGGGACTCGGCGGCAGCGTGAAGTAGTAGTCACCGAGCGAACGCGACAGCGCGCGCAGCGAGCCCCGCAGCTCGTCGAGGAAGACCGCGAGCGTCGGCCGGGTGCCGTCGACCCCCACCACCAAGGTCGCCACGTCGACGGACACGAGCCGGCCGACGATCTCCTCGGCCAGTCGCAGCGGACGCGGGGCCGAGCTGTCTGACGGCACCGCGGTGAGATCTGCGATGATCCGGTCGACCTGGAAGCGCACGGACCGCGGGTTGCCCGCGTCGAGCACGAGCAGCCCGACCAGCGCCTCGGCCGGGGCATGCCCCCGGTAGCGCCGGCGGAAGGTGACGATGCTCTCCGAGGCGGTCAGCACGGCTTCGACCACCAGACTGTCGCCCCCGACGAGATGGTCGCGCCGATCGCAGACCGTGTGCCGCAGCAGCGCCAGCAGCTGCAGAGCGCGCTCGAGTCCGCGACCGCCGTCCATCAGGTACCACCCCGGGTCGCGAACCATGTTCTCGCTGGTGATGCCGGCCAGGGCGAGCAGGCCCGACAGCACCCGCTCGCTGGTGTCGATCAGCTGGCTGCCCCGGTCCTGGGTCTCCAGGAGCAGCGTGGTCAGGGCACGCTCAACGCCGGCGAGCACCATCCAGACGTCGTTGGAGATCTGGTCTCGGATCCCGAGGGCACAGGTCTGCAGGGCGGCTACCGAGTGGGCCACGCTGCCGCGCAGGGTGCGGTCGAGCAGCACCCGGCACAGCTCGCGGTTCATCTGGTCGGCAGTCATCCCCCGCAAGGCGAGGGGCCCGGAGGTGAAGCCCGGATAGGTGCCGCTCACCTCGGTGACCGCGGTCAGCAGCAGAGCCAAGGCGTGGCCGGGCAGGACGTCGCCGTCGGTCTCCACGGCGACAGCGCGGGCCGCGAGTATCAGCCGCAGGAGGTCCTCGGCCCGCTCCGCGTAGCGACCGAACCAGTAGAGGTCGTCCAGTACGCGGGGCACCATGGCGAACTGGTGCTCGGGGACCGGGGGCGGCGCGAGCTCGCCGGCGCGGCGGTCGGGGTCGAATCGGGCGTCGGTCAGCCACCCGGACGGCACCGCGTCCGGCCGCCGGTCGTCGGCACCGCTGACCACCCAGACGTCCTTGGACAGCCAGCCGTCGCTGGTCCCCACCAGCGACCCGCGCAGGAGGGCGGGGCTGTCGGCGACCCGGGCCAGCCCACCCAGCATGGCGGTGTAGCTGGATCCCCGCCGGACGGCGAAGCTCCGCAGCACGACCGGACGCGGGACGAGCTGGTCGCCGACCTGCGTCGGGGTGGAGGACAGGCTGAGCAGCTCCTGACCGACGTAGCGGTACGGACGACGCTGGATCGCCGCGACCAGCTCGTCTCGTTGGTGCGCGGTCAGCGCCGAGCCCACCACGCTGCGGCCGTGGCCCCGACTGATGGCCCTGATGACCAGCGAGTCGAGGTGGGTGATCACGTAACGCCTGCTCTCCTCCTCCCCGCACCAGTGCGTCTGCACCGACGGCAGCCGCAGCTCCTCACCGAGCAGCTCGCGGCAGAGCCGGGGAAGGAACGGCATCAACGCCGGGTTCTCTAGCACGCCGGAGCCGAGCGCATTGACCACGTTGACCGTGCCGCGCCGGACGCACTCCAGCAGGCCAGCGACGCCCAGCCGGGAGCCCGAACGCAGCTCCAGGGGGTCGGCCCAGGCGGCGTCGAGCCGACGCAGGATCACGTCGACCTGCTCGAGCTTGCCGAGCACCCGCATCCACACCCGCCCGTCGCGGACGGTCAGGTCGCTGCCCTGCAGCAACGGGAAACCGAGCAGCGAGGCGAGGAACGCTTGGTCGAAGGCGGTCTCGGACCGGGTCCCGGGGCTGAGCACGACGACCCGGGGGTCCTCAACGGTGCCGGGGCTGGCGTCGACCAGGGCCATCCGCAGGGCGTGAAAGAACGGGGTCAGCCGCTGCAGTCGCGACTCACGGTAGAGCTCGGGCAGGGCCCGGGAGATGATTCGTCGGTTCTGCAGGGCGTAGCCGGCCCCCGACGGGGCCTGCGTCCGGTCGGAGGTCACCGACCAGTCGCCGTGGCTGTCCCGGCCGAGGTCGGCGGCGAGCAGGAACAGCCGGCGCGCCGCGAGCGGGACGCCGACCGCGGGCCGCAGGTACTCCTGGTGACCGAGGATCGCCGTGGCAGGCAGGGCACCCGAGGCGAGCAGCTGCTGATCGCCGTAGAGGTCGGTCAGCACCGCGTCCAGCAGCTCGGCACGCTGCACCAGCCCACGCTCGATGCCGAGCCACTCAGGCGCCTGGAGCAGCAGCGGGATCGGGTCCAGCCGCCAGGGCCGTGGCTCGGCGATGACCGGGTCGGGGTTCCGCACCGCGCTGGGCTCGGCGATGCTCAGCACGGCCGCCGGATTCGGCGTGTAGGTGACACCGTCGTCCTCGAGCAGCCGGGCCACGTCGGAGACCACGGATCGCAATCGTGGCCCGGCGAGCTCGTCGAGTCCCGGTACGAGGCGCTGCCAGGCGGGCCGGACCGCCCCGTCGGCCTGCACCAGCTCGTCGAACGGCCGCGCCTCCTCCGGGTCGGCGAGCAGACTCGACCGGCGGGGGTCGACCTGCTTCGCGTAGCCCGCGAGCGCCGCGACCGGCTGCACGCCGGCCGTCACCGGCGGCGCCTGAGGTCGAGGGTCATGACGTAGTCACGCGGGCCGGGACCCTGCTGCGCGCGCTGGCCGGCGAGCAGCGCGGTCACGTCGAGCTCACCGCCGGTGTGCCCCATCGGCTCGAAGCGGCGGGCCCGGCGCGCTTCGGCCTCGGCCGCGTTGACCGGCGGGGAGTCGTAGGAGCGACCGCCGGGATGCACCACGTGGTAGGTCGCCCCGCCCAGGGAGACCCGGCTGCCGACGTCGACCAGGTCGAAGACCAACGGGCTTTGTAGCTCGATCGTCGGGTGCAGGGCTGACCAGGGCTGCCAGGCCTGGAACCGCACGGCCCCGACCTGCACGGCCGGGTCCTGCGTTCCCGTGAGCGGCACCGGGACGCCGTTGCAGGTGAGCAGGTGCCGACCGGGTACGGCCCCGGCCAGGCTGACCTGCAGCCGCTCGACGGAGCTGTCGACGTAGCGCGAGGTGCCGGCGGCGCTGTTCTCCTCCCCGAGCACCTGCCAGGGCTCGATGGCGGTCCGCAGCTCCAGCGTGACCTCATCGATCCGGCTGGCGCCGACCGTGGGGAAACGGAAGGCCACGAACGGGTCGAGCCAGGCGGTCTCGAAGGCGAAACCGTGCGCGTTGAGGTCGGCAACGACGGCGGCGACGTCGGCCGCCACCCCGTGCGGGAGCAGGAACCGTTCGTGCAGCTGGGTCCCCCAGCGCACCAGCGGCGCCCGGAACGGCGCCTCCGCGACCCGAGCGAGGATGGTACGGACCAACAGCGACTGGACCAGCGCCATCCGGGCGTGCGGGGCCATCTCGAAGCCGCGCAGCTCGAGCAGCCCGAGCCGGCCGCGGAGCGAGTCGGGGCTGTAGAGCTTGTCGATGCAGAACTCGGAGCGGTGGGTGTTGCCGGTGAGGTCGGTCAGCAGGTGGCGGAGCGCCCGGTCGACCACCCACGGCCGGCCGGACTCGCGGA
Organism: Propionibacteriaceae bacterium; assembly: GCA_050996715.1. Taxonomy (GTDB): domain Bacteria; phylum Actinomycetota; class Actinomycetes; order Propionibacteriales; family Propionibacteriaceae; genus Microlunatus. Next base: position 4,301 of record JBPCRP010000069.1, on the reverse strand, counting down.
CCTCGTCGCGCTCGTCGAAGGCGCCGGTGGTCAGCCGGTCGATCTCGTCGAAGGCGATCTCGAGCTCGTAGAGCACCTCGGAGCGGCCCTCGTCGACCCGGGGGGCCTGCGAGGTCGGGCCGACGAACCGGCCGGAGAACAGGTAGGACAGGCCGGGGTGATGCTGCCAAAAGGTCAGCAGGCTGACCAGCAGGTCCGGGCGACGCAGCAGCGGGGATTTCGCCGGCTCCGGCCCACCCAGGGTGATGTGACTGCCGCCCCCGCTGCCGGAGTGCCGACCGTCGTGGCCGAAGGTCTCCGCGCCCAGTCTCAGCTCGCGGGCGTCGTCGTAGAGGGTCTCGGTCAGCTCGACCAGCTCGCGCCAGGAGGCGGTGGGGTGCACGTTGACCTCGATCACCCCGGGGTCGGGGGTGATCAGGAGCTGGCGGATCCGCGGGTCGGGCGGCGGGCCGTACCCCTCGAGCACGACCGGGATCCCGGTGGCCGCGCAGGCGCGGTCCAGCAGGTCGATCAGCTCCAGGAACCGCTCCAGCTTCTCGACAGGTGGCAAGAAGACGTGGACCACGCCGTCCCGGGCCTGCACCACCACCGCGGTCCGGGCCGGGGCCTCACCGGGCGGGACCACGACCGCGCTCGGGCGTGGGCCGTCGGCCGGGGTGGGCAGCGGGGCGTCCCTGCTGAGGTAGGACTCCTCACCCGCGAAGTCGGGGTCCTGCCAGGCCAGGGCGTCCAGCGGCAGCCGCTGACCGGCCGGGGAGTCCCCGGGAACGAGCACGATCCGGCCGCGGCGAAGTCGCCAGTCGGCGCTGGCCCAGCCCTCGCTCCACCACGCCGGCTGCAGCGGGATGGCCCAGGCGACCGGGTGCTGCAGGGCGTCGAGCCGGGTCACCAGATCGGGTCCGGCGTCCTCGTCCGGGGTCCGGGGACCGGCGGGCAGCCGGACCTCGGAGGCCAACGCGGCCAACGGATCCTCGTAGCAGGGTCGGGCCTGACGGGCGGGCAGCCCGAGGTCGGCGGTCAGTGCGGACGCCAACTGCTCGGCGGCGGCGTGGTCGCCCTTCCTCGACGAGACGGCGGGGTCGGCCAGCAACGCCGGGTCGGTCCACAGCGGCTCGCCGTCGACCCGCCAGATCAGCCCGATCTGCCAGCGCGGCAGCGGTTCACCGGGATACCACTTGCCCTGGCTGCGCTGCACCAGACCGCCGGCACCGGCGTACCGGTCGAAGAGCTTGGTCGCGAGCGCCTCGGCCTTGGCCCGCTTGTCGTCGCCGTCGGCGGCCACGGTCCACTCGGGGCTGGTCATGTCGTCGACGGAGACGAAGGTCGGCTCACCACCCTGGGTCAGCTCCAGGTGCTGGGCCGCGATCCGCGCGTCGACCCGGTCCCCGAGCGCGAGCACCGCGGCCCACTGGTCCTCGGCGTACGGCTTGGTCGGGCGGAACTCCTCGTGCACCCGGGCGACGGTGTTGGAGAACTCCAGGGTCACCTCGCACGGGTCGACAGCGCCGGTGATGGGGGCGGCGCTGACCGGGTGCGGCGTGGCGGCGAGCGGGATGTGCCCCTCGCCGGCCGCGAGCGCGGAGGTGGGATCGAGCCCGATCCAACCGGCACCCGGCAGGTAGACCTCGGCCCAGGCGTGCAGGTCGGTGAAGTCCTCGGTCGGTCCGCCCGTGCTGGGATCGTCGCTGGCGAGCTGGACCAGGTAGCCCGAGACGAACCGGGCCGCCAGGCCGTGGGCACGCAGGGCCGCGACCAGCAGCCAGGCCGAGTCCCGGCAGGAGCCGACGGCCCGCTCCAGGGTGACGTCGGGGGTCTGCACCCCCGCCTCCATCCGCACCGAGTAGGCCACGGTGTCATAGACCGCCCGGTTCAGGCCCAGCAGGAAGTCGATGGTCCGACGCGGGGTCTGCAGAGCGTCGTACCGCTCGGGCAGCCCGGCCAGCCAGGCGTCCATCCGCGGGGTGGGGTCATCCGGCGGCCGCAGGTACGGCTCCAGGTCGGCGGCGAGCTGGGGGTCGTAGGCCGACCGGTCCCCGAAGCCGAACGGGTAGGTCTCCGCGTACGGCTCGACGAAGAAGTCGAACGGGTTGCTCGAGCCGAGCTCGGCGACCACCGAGACGCTCACGCTCAGCTCCTGCGCCGGGCGGGGGAAGACCAGCCGGGCCAGGTAGTTGCCGAACGGGTCCTGCTGCCAGTTGAGGAAGTGCTCGGCCGGAGCGACCTGCAGCGAGTAGGACCTCACCGCGGTCCGGGTGTGCGGGGCCGGACGCAGCCGAACCACGTGCGGGCCGATGCCGACAGGGCGGTCGAAGCGGTAGGTCGTGGTGTGCTGCAGGGCCACCGTGGTGGTCATCGGGGTCCCGACTGGGACTCAGTAGCGATAGTGCTCGGACTTGTACGGTCCGGTGACCGACAGCCCGAGGTACCCGGCCTGCTTCTCGGTGAGCTCGGTGAGCTTCACCCCGAGCGCCTCCAGGTGCAGCCGCGCGACCTCCTCGTCGAGGTGCTTGGGCAGGGTGAACACCCCGACCGGGTACTCGTCGGGCTTGGTGAAGATCTCGATCTGGGCCATCACCTGGTTGGTGAAGGAGTTGCTCATCACGAAGCTGGGGTGGCCGGTGGCGTTGCCGAGGTTCATCAGCCGGCCCTCGGAGAGCACGATGATCGACTTCTCGTCGTCGGTGCCCTGGTCGAAGACCCACTGGTCGACCTGCGGCTTGATGTTGATCTTGGTCGCGTTGCCCCGCTTGGCCAGCCCCGCCATATCGATCTCGTTGTCGAAGTGGCCGATGTTGGAGACGATCGCCTGCGGCTTCATCCGGGTCATCTGGTCGGCGGTGATCACGTTGAGGCACCCGGTGGCGGTGACGTAGATGTCGGCCTCGGCCAGGGCCTCCTCGAGTGTGGTGACCTGGTAGCCGTCCATGGCCGCCTGCAGCGCGCAGATCGGGTCGATCTCGGTGACCAGCACCCGAGCACCTTGCCCACGCAGGGCCTCCGCGCACCCCTTGCCCACGTCGCCGTAGCCGCAGACCACGGCCACCTTGCCGCCGATGAGGACGTCGGTGGCGCGGTTGAGGCCGTCGATCAGGGAGTGCCGGGTGCCGTACTTGTTGTCGAACTTGCTCTTGGTGACCGAGTCGTTGACGTTGATCGCCGGGAACAACAGCTGGCCGCTGCGGAACATCTCGTAGAGCCGGTGGACCCCGGTCGTGGTCTCCTCGGTGACGCCCTTGATCTGGTTGGCAATCGACAGCCAGTCCTTGCCCTCGGCGATCGTCTTTCGGATCAGCGCGAGAATGACGTGCAGCTCCTCGGGGTCGTCCTCGGACGCCGTCGGCACCTCGCCCTTCTTCAGTGCCTCGACGGCCTGATGGACTAACAGCGTCGCGTCCCCGCCGTCGTCGAGGATCATGTTGGCCAGCTCGCCGTCGGGCCAGCTCAGGATCTCGTTGGTGCACTCCCAGTACTCCTCCAGCGTCTCGCCCTTCCAGGCGAAGACGGGGACGCCCGCAGGAGCGTCGGGGGTGCCGTCGCCGACGACGATCGCCGCGGCCGCATGGTCTTGGGTCGAGAACACGTTGCACGAGGCCCAACGCACCTCGGCCCCCAGTGTCGTCAAGGTCTCGATCAGCACGGCGGTCTGGATGGTCATGTGCAGGGAGCCGGCGATCTTGGCCCCCGAGAGCGGCTTGCTCTGCCCGTACTGATCCCGCATGGCCATCAGCCCGGGCATCTCGTGCTCGGCGAGGGTGATCTCCTTGCGGCCGAACTCGGCCAGGCTCAGGTCGGCAACGCGATAGTCCATGGGGGCAAGCGTAGGGGCAATCCTGGGGTGCTGGTCACCGTTGCGCCTCCGGGCGGCCGCGATCGGACGTCGACCCCTGACGGTTTCCCAGGTCGACGTGGCCGATCCTGGCCCGTAGGCCCCGTCCGGACAGATGCGGGACGGAGGATCGACATCGGTCCGGGGGTCCACGCGCCGACGCACTGGTTCCGACGCCGACGCAGTGGTTCCGGTGCCGACGCAGTGGTTCCGGTGCCGACGCACCCCTCCGGCGCCGACGCACCCCTCCGGTGCCGACGCACTGGTTCCTAGAGGTGCGTGGGTACCGGCGGGGTGCTCGGGCGAGAGGCGTGGGCGCGGGGCGAGGAGCGAGGGCCGGGGGCTGCACTGGTTCCGGTGCCGACGCAGTGGTTCCGGTGCCGACGCACCCCTCCGGGCGCCGACGCACCCCTCCGGTGCCGACGCACTGGTTCCTAGAGGTGCGTGGGTACCGGCGGGGTGCTCGGGCGAGGGG
>JBPCRP010000053.1:0-2520 GCA_050996715.1 Propionibacteriaceae bacterium | reverse complement strand
TTCCATCGCCCGGTGGCGACTGTGGGGATCCCCAGCCGCCCGTAGACCTCGGCGCGGCCTGGGTCGGAGATCCGGGCCACCACGTTGTGGACCTCGAACGTCTCGCGGACGACCCGCGCCGCCAGGATATTCGAGTTGTCACCGCTGGAGACCGCGGCGAAGGCGTCCGCCTCCTGGATCCCGGCCTCGGTGAGTACTTCGCGGTCGAACCCGACACCCTTGACCGTACGGCCGGCGAAGTCGGGACCCAGCCGGCGGAACGCGTCCACCTCGCTGTCCACGACGGCGACCGAGTGGCCACGTTTCTCCAGGCTGCGGGCCAGGGTCGAACCGACCCGTCCGCACCCCATGATCACGATGTGCACGGACCGCTCCTGAAAGGTGATCACTGGCGATTGATCACTGTCGATGCTCGGCGCACGGCAGCGGCCGACTGAGGGCAGACGCTACCGGATCGGCCGCGGCGCCCGCGACCGGTGACGTCGGCGGCCGCCTGGGCTCCGTGCGCGCCGGCAGGGCCTAGAGTTTCGCTACGTGAACATCGCCGATCTCGGCAAGCGGCTCATCATCGGTCGCAAGCTGCGCAGCACCCAGCTCGGGGAGACGCTGCTGCCGAAGCGGATCGCGCTGCCGGTGTTCGCCTCCGACGCCCTCAGCTCGGTGGCCTACGCACCCGACGAGATCCTGCTGACCCTCTCGCTGGCGGGTCTGGCCGGCTACGCGTTCTCGTGGAAGATCGCGATCCTGGTCGCCGTGGTCATGCTCGTGGTGGTTGCGTCGTACCGGCAGAACGTGCACGCCTACCCCTCCGGCGGCGGTGACTACGAGGTCGCGACGGTGAACCTGGGCCCCAACGCCGGTCTGACCGTGGGCAGCGCGCTGCTGGTCGACTACGTGCTGACGGTGGCGGTGTCGATTTCTTCGGGGGTGCAGAACGCCAAGTCGGTGCCGGTCCTGCACTTCCTCGACGGCCACGAGGCGCTGGCCGCGTCGGTCGCGGTGGTCGTGCTGGCGGCGATGAACCTGCGCGGGGTGCGCGAGTCGGGGGCGTTGTTCGCCATCCCCACCTACTGCTTCATGCTCGGCGTGCTGGCCATGGTCGCGTACGGCCTGTTCCGCATCCTGGTGCTCAGCGAGCCGCTCCGGGCCGAGAGCGCTCAGTACGGCATCGAGGCGGACCCGAAATATGCCGCCTTTACCGGTTTCGCCATGGTCGCTTTGCTCGCCCGGACGTTCTCCTCCGGCTGCGCCGCGCTCACCGGGGTCGAGGCGATCTCCAACGGAGTCCCGGCGTTCCGCAAGCCCAAGAGCAAGAACGCCGCTACCACGCTGCTGCTGCTGGGCACCGTCGCGGTGACCATGCTGATCGGCGTCGTGGTGCTGGCTCACCTGACCGGCGTGAAGCTGATCGACGCCGGCCGCTCGTACTACACGCTGAACGGTCAGCGGATCGACGTGATCGAGAAGACCGGAATCGCCCAGCTGGCCGACGTGGTGTTCTCCGACTTCCGCCCCGGCTTCTACTTCGTGATTGCCGCCACGTTCGTGATCTTGTTCCTGGCCGCGAACACCGCGTTCAACGGCTTCCCGGTGCTGGGCTCCATCCTTGCCAGGGACGGCTACCTGCCACGTCAGCTGCACACCCGCGGTGACCGGCTCGCCTACAGCAACGGGATCGTGCTGCTGTCGGTCTTCGCCGTCGTGCTGATCGTGGCCTTCCAGGCGAACGTCACCGCCCTGATCCAGCTCTACGTCGTGGGAGTGTTCGTGTCCTTCACGGTCAGCCAGACCGGGATGACCCGGCACTGGACCCGACTGTTGAAGTCTGAGCGGCGGGCCGCCGCCCGGGCCCGGATGAAGCGCTCGCGGATCATCAACGGCGTCGGCCTCACCATGACTGGCACCGTGCTGGTCATCGTGCTCGCAAGCAAGTTCCTCCAGGGCGCCTACATCGCGATCATCGCCATGGCCATCATCTTTGTGATCATGAAGCTGATCCGCCGGCACTACGACACCGTGGCCCGCGAGACGGCGTGGGACCAGAACGTCGACCGGATGCTGCCCAGCCGCGTGCGCGCCGTGGTGCTGGTCTCCAAGCTCCATCGCCCGACCCTGCGAGCCCTGGCGTTCGCTAAGGCCGCGCGACCGAGCTCGATCGAGGCGATCACCGTCGACGTGGACCCGGACGAGACCGAGAAGCTCGTGCTCGCCTGGGACGAAGCTGGCATCGACGTGCCGTTGAAGGTGGTCGCCTCGCCGTACCGGGAGATCACCAACCCGATCCTCGACTACGTACAGAACCTGCGGACCGAGAACCCACGGGACGTGGTCACCGTCTACATCCCCGAGTACGTCGTCGGGCACTGGTGGGAGCAGATCCTGCACAACCAGAGTGCCCTGCGCCTCAAGGGGCGGCTGCTGTTCACCCCCGGCGTGATGGTCACCTCGGTGCCCTACCTGCTCAGCTCCTCCGATTCTGCCGAGCGACGGATCGCCCGCGAGGAAGAGCAGAACGCGCGT
>JBPCRP010000161.1:0-25955 GCA_050996715.1 Propionibacteriaceae bacterium | reverse complement strand
CGGGTGGGGTGCTGGCGATGAACCCTTTGTCCAGCCCCAGGAACTTGGGTCGGGCTACGCCGCTACTGGACTTGCTCCGTGACGTCCCCGCGCCCCACGACGTGAAGCCGGCCCAGGTGGCCCTGGCGTGGTTGCTGGCTCAGCCGCAGGTGGTCGTCATCCCCGGTGCGTCGAGCGTGGAGCAGCTGGAGTTCAACGTGGCGGCGGCCGACCTCGACCTCGCCGACGACGAGGTGAGCGCCCTCAGCGCCGCCGCGACCGCGTTCACCCCCACGTCGACCGGTCGGTCCCTTGCCGACGCGGTGCTGGCCAAGCTGCCGGGCCGCCGTTCCTGAAGGGGTCAGGAGAAGGCGGACTCGCCGGTCAAGGCCGCACCGATGATCAGCTGGTGCACCTCGGAGGTGCCTTCGTAGGTCAGCACGGACTCGAGGTTGTTGGCGTGCCGGAGCACCGGGTACTCGGTCGTGATGCCGGCGGCGCCCAGGATCGTTCGGCACTCACGGGCGATCTGCAGGGCTTCGCGGACGCTGTTCAGCTTGCCCAGGCTGATCTGCCGCGGCTCGAGCCGGTGCTCGTCCTTGAGCCGGCCGAGGTGCAGGGCGAGCAGGAACCCCTTCTGCAGCTCCAACGCCATATCGGCGAGCTTGGCCTGGGTGAGCTGATAGGACGACAGCGGTCGGTCGAAGATCTCCCGGGTCGACGCGTAGGCCAGGGCGGTGTCCAGACAGTCGCGGGCCGCCCCGAGGGCCCCGAAGACGATGCCGAAGCGGGCCTCGTTCAGACACGACAGGGGACCGCGCAGGCCGCGGACCTCAGGCAGCACGGCGTCGGCCGGCAGCCGGACACCTTCCAGTACCAGCTCCGAGGTGACCGAAGCGCGCAGCGACAGCTTCCTGGTGATCTTGGGGGCGGTGAAACCGGGGGTGTCGGTCGGGACCACGAAGCCCCGAATTCCCTGACCCGGTTTGTCTCCCGGCTCGCCGTCGGTCTGGGCCCAGACCACGGCGACGTCGGCGACCGACCCGTTGGTGATCCACATCTTGGTGCCGTCCAGCACCCACCCGGCATCGACGCCGGTCCCGTCGCGCCGTGCCGTGGTGCGCATTCCGGCGGGGTTGGAACCGAAGTCGGACTCGGTCAGCCCGAAGCAGCCGATGGCCTCACCGTCGGCCATCCGCGGCAGCCAGTGCTGCTTCTGCTCCTCGCTGCCGAATCTCCAGATCGCGAACATGGCCAGCGATCCCTGGACCGACACCATGCTGCGCACGCCGGAGTCGCCGGCCTCCAACTCCAAGCAGGCCAGTCCGTAGGCCACCGCGCTGGACCCCGCGCAGCCGTACCCCTCCAGGTGCATGCCGAGCAGACCGAGCGACCCGGCCTCCTTGATCAGCGACAGGTCGACCTCTCCTCGTTCGTACCAGTCGGCCACGTGCGGCCTCACCCGGTGATCGACGAAGTCGCGCACGGTCGCGGCGATGTCACGCTCCTCGGTGCTGAGCAGGTGGTCGACCCCCAGCAGGTCCAGTGGTGCGGTGCCGGTCATGATCGGTCTCCTTCGTCGGTGCGTGCGTACGTCGTGTCCTGACCCCGAACCAGATCCAGGGCCGCCTTCTCGATGTCGTCCTCGCCCAGCAGCACGTGCTGCGCGGCGCTGCCCAGCGGGACGAAGCTGTCGCGGCTGCTCACTCGGCGCAACCGGCCACCGAATCCCTGCTGCACCAGGGCGCTGACCACGCCTTCACCGACGCCGCCGGAGTAGCGGGTCTCATCGACCACCAGCACCCGACCGGTGGCCCGCGCCTCGCGGCCGATGTCGTCGACGGGCAAGGGGGCGAGCCAGCGCAGGTCGAGCACCCGGGCCCGGACCCCGAGGTCGTCCAATCGGCGGGCCACCCGCCGGCTCATCGGCACCCCGTTACCGAAACTGATCATGGTCAGGTCGGTCCCCGTGCCGTACGTCTGTCCCGAGCCGACCGGCACGTGTCGATCATGGTCGACGCTCAGCATCCCTGCGTCGCCGGGCTCGTGCAGGTCGCGCTGGTGGTAGAGCGCGATCGGCTCGAGGATCACCGCGACCGCCCCGTCGACCACGGCTGCGGCGACGCAGGTACGCAGCACGGCGGCGGCGTCGTCGCCGCGTGCGGGGCAGGCGACCAAGATCCCCGGGATGTCGCGCAGCGAGGCGAGTCCGTTGTCGTTGTGGAAGTGCCCGCCGAATCCTTTCTGATAGGCAAGACCCGCGACCCGCAGCACCAGCGGGTTGGTGTAGCGGCCGGTGGAGAAGAAACCCAGGCTGGCCGCCTCACCACGGAGCTGGTCGATGGCGTTGTGCAGGTAGGCGAGGTACTGGATCTCCGGCAGGGGCACGAACCCCGCCAGCCCGGCCCCCAGCGCGAGACCAAGGATCGACTGCTCGTCGAGGATGGTGTCGAAAACCCGGGCGCCACCGAAGCGTCGAGCCAGACCGCCGGTGACACCGTAGACCCCGCCCTTGACCCCGACGTCCTCACCGAAGACCAACGTCCGGGGCTCGGCGGCCAGCACGCCCGCCAGGGCGCGGTTCATCGACTCGGCCAGGCTGCGCGGCCGGTCGTCCGACTCACCGACCAGGGTCGCTGCGACACGCTCGACCTCGTGCGGGTGGTGCGGGGCGAGCGGCGCGAGGATCTCTTCCGCGGAGCTCAGCCGGCGTCCGCGGCGCAGCAGGGTGGCTTGGGTGTCCACGTCGGCACCGACGCCGTCGTAGCGGTCCAGGACCTCGGCGGCGGTGAGTCCGGCGCGAACCAGCGCGGTAGCGGTGGCGAGCAGGGGATCGCGCGCGAAGTCGGCTGCGAGCTCACGGGGTCGCCGGTAGCCGATCTCTGCGTCGCTGCCCGCGTGCCCCCCGTACCGGACGGTCCGCAGGTGCAGGAAGACCGGTCGGCGGTCGGTGCGGGCCCGGGCGACCGCGGCGGCGCTGGCCGCCACCGTGGCGTCGAGATCGGCCCCGTCCGCGGTGAGGTAGGAAAGGCCCCGGCGACCGCCGTACGCCCTCTCGATCCAGCCGGCCGGGGTCGGGACCGAGATCCCGTACCCGTTGTCCTCGCAGACGAAGAGGATCGGCACCGACAAGCCGCGGTACGCGGTCGCCAGCGCGGTGTTGATGGCGCCCGCTGCGGTGGAGTGGTTGGCCGACGCGTCACCGAAGGAGCACACCACGATCGCGTCGGAGGGCCGGCCGGAGTCGACCCCCAGCCGGACGGCGCGGCTCAGCGCGATGGCCAACCCGACCGCGCGCGGCAGGTGACTGGCGATGGTCGAGGTCTGGGGGATGATGTCGAGGTCGCGACGACCGAACACCTTGTGCCGCCCGCCGGCGATCGGCTCGTCGGCCAGCCCCATCAGCCCCTGGAGCACGTCGCGGACCGGCGAGGACCCCGGCACCAGAGCGGCCCGTGCGCAATAGAACCCGCCGGAGCGGTAGTGCAGCAGGGCCGGGTCGGTGGCTCGGGTGAGCAGGCCGAGCACCGCGTTGCTCTCGTGGCCGGCCGACCCGATCGTGTAGAAGCCCTCACCGGTGGCCTGGAGCTCGCGGGCCTTGCGGTCCAGGTGTCGACTCCGCGCCTGGGCGAGGAACAGCTCCTCCACCCACTCCCGCCGACCAGCCAGCTCGTGCCGGGGTTCTGCGCGTGTCGCGACAGCATCTGACTGGTCGGCGAGGGTGGCGCGGAAGTGCACGTCGAGATCGCTGAGAGACATTGGGGCCGAGCGGGTCAGTCGAGACGGAACTCGGTGTCGGGGGTCAGCTCGACGGTGTCCATCTGGGCCTTCTGCAACCGGCCCGAGTAGTCCCAGTTGACCGACTGCCAGCGGGTGAACTGGTCGAGCACCCAGATCCCGGACTGCCGAGAACCGTTGCCCGACTTGCCGTTGCCGCCGAACGGCAGGTGGGCCTCGGCGCCGGAGGTCGAGTTGTTGATGCTGACCATGCCCGCCCCGATCCGGTCGCGGAAGGTGAAGGCGTCCTTGGGGTCGGTGGTGTAGATCGAGCTCGACAACCCGTAGCCCGGAGCGTTCGCGAGCTCGATGGCCTCGGAGAGTTCTGTGTAGGTGGCGATCCCGACGATCGGGCCGAAGGTCTCCTCGTCGAAGATCGCGTCCCCCGGTGCGACCCCGTCGACGACCACCGGGTGGTAGTAGAGGCCGGCCTCATGATCACCGACGAACCCCTCGCGGGCGTTGTCGGCGGTGATCCGGCCGCGGCCGCCCTGCACCGTGTGGTGGGGCTGCACCCAGCCGAGGTACTCCTCGTACCGGTCGGCGAACTTCTGGTCCAGCATCGGGCCCATCAGCACGTCCTGGGTCGGGTCACCGACCTTGGCGGCGGCGACCGCCGCGCTGAACCGACGCAGGAACTCCTCGTGCACGTTGGTGTGCACGATCACCGTGCCCAGCGAGGTGCAGCGCTGGCCGGCCGTACCGAAGCCGGAGAACAGCGCCCCCTCCACCGCCAGGTCGAGATCGGCACTCGGCGTGATCACCAACGGGTTCTTGCCGCCCAGCTCGAGGCAGGCGGTCTGCAGGTGTCGTCCGGTCAGGGCTCCGATCTCGCGACCCACCGCCGACGATCCGGTGAAGCCCACCTTGTCGATCGTGCCGAGGTCGAGTGCCCGCTCGAGCCCGGCGTACGTGTCGGGCCCGTCGGCGTGCACGATCTCGAACACCCCGTCGGGGAGCCCGCCGCCGCGGACGAACAGGTCGTGGAACGCGGCCGACACGACCGCGGAGTATTCGGCGGGCTTCCAGAGAATCGTGTTGCCGGCGAGCAGGGCGGGCACGATGTACCAGGAGGGAACCGCGACCGGGAAGTTCCCGGCCGTGATCACCGCGACGGTGCCCACGGGCTTGCGAAAGGTGAACAGCTGCTTGTCGCTCATCTCGCTCGGCACGGTCTGGCCGTAGAGTCGGCGCCCCTCGCCGAGGAAGAAGTCGCAGGTGTCGACGATCTCGCGGACCTCGCCCAGCGCCTCGCCGTACGGCTTGCCGATCTCGGCGGTCACCAACCGGGCCAACGCCTCGGCGTTCGCCTCGATCAACCGACCGATGTGGGCGATCGCGCGACCGCGGACCGGCGCCGGGATGCCCGCCCAGGCCGGCTGGGCGGCGTGCGCCGACTCCGCGGCGGCCACGAACGTCTCGGCGTCGCCGACCTCGACGGTGCCCACGACCTGGTCGAGGTGGGCCGGGTTGGTGCTCTCCACCGTCCGCCCGCCGGACGTCGGCTTGCCGTTGACGATCGAGGTCACGTGACGGGTCATGGTTGGATCTCCTTGCGTTCTCTGTTCCCCATTTTGCGCACAGTGACCCCTCGAGGCCCAGCTGGAGGGGTCATTGTGCGCAAAATGGCGGACGGGGCCGAGTCAGGTCGGGTCAGGGGAGCCGGGACAGGGTGGCACCGAGGGCGGCGAGGGCATGGTCGATCTCGGCCTCGGTGATGGTCAGGGCCGGGCGGAAGCGGACGGCGCGTACGCCCGAGGGTAGAGCGAGCACGTGCTCGACGTCGTGCAGGTCGGTCAGCACGGCGTCCCGGGTCGCCGGGTCAGGGAGGTCGACGGCGATCATCAGGCCCCGACCGCGCACGTTCGACAAGATCCCGGGACGCGTCGCGGCCAGGGACCAGAGGCCCGCCACGAAGCGCTCACCCTTGGGCCCGGCCGCCTCGATCAGGCCGTCGCGCTCGATGATCTCGAGGATCCGGGTGCTGCGGACCATGTCGACCAGCCCGCCGCCCCAGGTGGAGTTGATCCGGCCCGGGACGGTGAACACGTTGTCGGGGACCTCGTCCACGCGCCGACCGGCCATGATGCCGCCGACCTGAGCCTTCTTGGAGAAGGCGACCACGTCGGGGGCGAGCCCCAGCTGCTGATAGGCCCACGCCGTACCGGTCGTGCCCATGCCGGTCTGCACCTCGTCGACGATCATCAGCGCGTCGTGGTCAGCAACCAACTGCTGCATGGCCTGCAAGAACTCCGCCCGCAGGTGGTTGTCGCCGCCCTCGCCCTGGATCGGTTCGCAGATGAACGCGGCGATGTCGTGCGGGTGCGCGGCGAACGCCTGTGCGGCCTGGGCCAGCGCCCGATGCTCGGCCCGCTCCACCTCGACCAGGTGATCGGCCAGCGGGAACCTGACCGCCGGGACGTCGACGCGGGGCCAGCCGAAGGTGGGGAAGCGGTCGGTCTTCACGGGGTCGGTGTTGGTCAGCGACAGGGTGTAGCCGCTGCGACCGTGAAAGGCCCGGGTCAGGTGCAGGACCTTGGTGCCCAGCTCCCGACTGCGCCCGGCCGCCTCGTTGTGGCGGCTCTTCCAGTCGAAAGCGGTCTTGAGGGCGTTCTCGACCGCGAGCGCGCCACCCTCGACGAAGAACAGGTGCGGCAGCTCCGGGTCGCCGACCACCCGGACGAAGGTGGCCACGAACTCGGCGTAGGCGGTGCTGTAGACGTCGGGGTTGGCGGGCTTGTTCGCCGCGACCTCGGCGAGCCGGGCCATGAACGAGGGGTCGTCCACGATCCCACCCGGGTTGACGCCCAGCGGTGCGGACGCGAAGAACGTGTAGAGGTCGAGGTAACGGGTGCCGTCCCGGGCGTCGACGACCCAGCTGCCGCGGCTCTCCGTGAGGTCGATGACGACAGCGAGACGATCGGTCAGCAGGTGCCGACGAAGCACGTCGTGGACCTCGTCGGGTCGGATGGTCAGCTGTTCGGCCATGGGCACCTCGTTCAGGGACTAGTCACCAGATTTTGCGGTCAGATCGTCTACGCACAAGAAGTATTGGCGCCCATTCTGCCATACGGCAGCAGGAACGTGCTGCGCAGAGCGCTGAGGCCTCAGGCCAGCCCCAGGGCGTCGGTCAGCTCGGCCCGCAGCTGCGCGAGCTGGGCGCTGGCCAGCTCGTGCGCGCCCACGAGGTCGGTGGTCTCACCCACCGTCAGCCGCACCTCGAGGTAGCACTTCAGCTTCGGTTCGGTGCCCGAGGGTCGGACCACCACCGACAGCGAGTCCCCGACGATCCGGACGGCGTCGGTCGGCGGCAGCCCGGGCGAGCCGGGGGCGAGGTCCTCGGTGGTCACCGATTGGTCGAGCAAGCGGTACGGCGGCTGGTCGCGCAGTCGCTGGACGGCCGCGGTGATCTCGGCCGGGTCGTCGCGCCGGACCGAGAGCTGGTCGGTGCGGTGCAGCCCGTAGCGGCGGGCGATGTCGTCCAGCCGGCCGGCCAGGGTCTGACCCGCGGCCTTGAGCCGCGCCGCGAGTCCGAGCACGGTGACCAGGGCCGACAGTCCGTCCTTGTCCGGCACCGCGGCGGGGTCGCAGCAGTAGCCCAGCGCCTCCTCGTAGCCGAAGACCAGCCCCGGCACCCGACCGATCCACTTGAACCCGGTCAGCGTGGAGACGAACGGTTCGCTGTGGGCCAGCGCCATCTCCGCGAGCAGCGAGGAGGAGACGATCGAGCATGCGTAGGTGCCGCGCAGGCCGCGACGCAAGGCATCGTCGCCGAGCAGCGCACCGAGGTCGTCGCCGCGGAGCACGGCCCACCCGTCCCGGTCGTGGGGGTCGGGTCCGGGTAGGGCGACCGCGCACCGGTCGGCGTCGGGGTCGTTGGCCACCACCAGGTCGGCCCCGACCTCCGCCGCCCGGGCCAGGGCCAGGTCCAGCGCCCCGGGCTCCTCGGGGTTGGGGAAGGCCAGGGTCGGGAAGTCCGGGTCGGGTAGGGCCTGCTGCTCGACGGTGACGGCGGGCGGGAAACCTGCCGCGGCAGCGGCGGAGGCGGCCCACCCGCCGCCCACCCCGTGCAGAGGGGTGTAGACCCAGGACAGTGCGCGCGGGCCGCTCGGCACCCGGCCGGCGACCCGGGCCAGGTAGGCGCGGGTGAGCTCGGGGCCGCCGACCTGCCAGCCGTTCGTCGCGCGGGGCACGTCGGCCAGGTCGTGCTGGGTGATCTCCTCGATTCGGGCGGAGATCTCGGCGTCGGCGGGCGGGACGATCTGGGAGCCGTCGCCCAGGTAGACCTTGTACCCGTTGTCCTGTGGCGGGTTGTGGGACGCGGTGACCACGACGGCGGCGACGCAGTCGAGGTAGCCGATACCGAACGCGACGACGGGGGTGGGCGTCGGCCCGTCGGTCACCACCACCTCGAACCCCGCGGCGGTCATGACGGCGGCGGTGTCGGTGGCGAAGACGTCGGATTGGTGGCGGGCGTCGTAGCCGACGAGCACCCGGCCCCCACGCAGACCCTGGTCCAGCAGGTAGGTCGCCAACCCGGCGGCGGCCTGTCCGACCACCACCCGGTTCATCCGTCGGGGGCCGGGGCCGAGCGCCGCCCGCAGACCCGCCGTCCCGAACTCCAGTCGTCCTGCGAATGCGTCGGTCAGCTCGGCGAGGGCCGCCGCCTCACCCCGCTCGACGCCAGACAGCAGGTCGTCGAGGGCCGCTCGGGTCCCCGGGTCCGGGTCCTGAGCGCGCCAAGCGGCGACCGAGCTCGACAGCTCGGTCGACAGGACCGTCGCGGAATCAGCCACCTGCCGCGGTCCCACTCACAGCAGCGGGACCAACCCGGCCAGCAAGGTGGCCAACCGAGGAGCGGCCTCTCGGCCGGCGGCCAGCACCTCGTCGTGGTGCAACGGGGTGGGGGAGATGCCCGCTCCGAGGTTGGTGACCAGCGAGATGCCCAGCACCTCCAGCCCGGCCTCGCGGGCGGCGATGGTCTCCAAGGTGGTGGACATCCCGACGAGGTCACCGCCCAGGACGGCGGCCATCTGCACCTCGGCGGGGGTCTCGTACTGCGGCCCGCGGAACTGCACGTAGACGCCTTCGGGCAGGGCCGGGTCGACGCTGCGGGCCAGGTCACGGAGCCGGGGCGCGTACGCGTCGGTCAGGTCGAGGAAGGTGCCCCCGTGCAGCGGCGAGGCACCCGTCAGGTTGATGTGGTCGCGGATGAGCACGGCGGTCCCCGGCGCCCAGTCGAGGCGGAGACCACCGCAGCCGTTGGTGAGGACGACGGTCCGCGCTCCGGCGGCCGCGGCGGTGCGGACGCCGTGCACGACGGCATCGACCCCGTGCTCCTCGTAGTAATGGGTCCGACCTGTCAGGATCGCCGCGACAGCCCCGCTACCGGTCCGGACCAGCCGCAGCTGACCGCCGTGACCGACCACTGTGGGGGCGACGAAGCCGGGTAGCTCGGCCAGCGGGCAGGCCCCGATCGGTTCGCCCAGTGAGTCCGCAGCGGCGGCCCAGCCCGAGCCCAGCACCAGGGCCAGGTCCACCCGGGCGACGGCGAACCGCTCCCGGATCGCGGCGGCGGCCTCGAGCGCCATCGCCTGAGGCGCCCCGAACGTTCCCCCGGCCTCGCTCACCCAGGACACTCTAGGGAGTCCGACCCCGATCGGGGGGTGGCGCAGTCACCATCCGCTGCGGCACGGCCGGGCCCGGAGCTCGGCGAGGTAGTCCTTGGGGGCTCCCGCGTGCTCGGCGGCGTCGGCCAGCAGCCCGATCGTCCGCGCGCTCGGCATCCCGCCCTCGAAGTCGTTGAGCACGTAGACCCAGGCGGTCTGCTCACCGTCGAGGGTCGCGACCCGGACCCGGAGCTTGCGGTAGAGCCCGACGTCGGCGCTCTCCCACTGGTCGAGCGTGCTTTCGTCGGACCCCGTCACGTCGTAGAGACCGACGAAGACCCGCGACGCGCCGTCGGTGGCGTCGCTGGCCTCGACCAGGGTCGGCAGCGCGCCGTCCCACCCGTCCCCGCCGAAGGTGATCCGCCAGCCGGTCAGCCACCCGGTAACGCGCAGCGGCGAGTGCGGGCAGCGCTCGGCCATCTGCCCGGGGTCGAGATTGCTCCCGTACGCGGCGTACAGCACGGGCCAGAGCCTAACGACAGGGAGCCCCGCGCACCCGAGTCCTCCCCGCCCTGCGTGGGACACTGAGCCGGTGACGACGCGGGTAGTGATTATCGGTGGTGGGCCCGGCGGGTACGAGGCCGCGCTGGTCGGCAATCAGCTGGGCGGGCAGGTGACATTGATCGACACCGACGGCCTCGGCGGCTCGGCCGTGCTCACCGACTGCGTACCGTCCAAGACCCTGATCGCCACCGCTGAGGTGATGACCGAGGTCCGCGGGTCGGTGGAGCTGGGTCTGCGCTTCGGACCTGCGGGCAGCGACGACGACGCGGAGATCGAGTCCACCGTTCGGGTTGACCTGGCGGCGGTGAACCGCCGGGTCCAGGCGCTGGCTCAGGCGCAGTCGAGCGACATCGCCTCTCGGATCCAGGCCGAGGGCGTCGACCTGGTCGTCGGCCGGGGCCGACTCCTGGGTCCGGACCGGGTCGTCGCGGAGACCGCCGACGGGTCACGGTCCTTCGACGCGGACGTGGTGCTGCTGTCGACCGGTGCGACCCCCCGCGAGCTGCCCGAGGCGGTTCCCGACGGCGAACGCATCCTGACCTGGACCCAGATCTACGGCCTGAGCGAGCTCCCCCCGCGGATGATCGTGGTGGGCTCGGGGGTGACCGGCGCGGAGTTCGCCTCCGCCTACGACGCGCTGGGGGCCGACGTGGTGCTGGTCTCCTCGCGTGATCGGGTGCTGCCGGGTGAAGACGCGGACGCTGCGCAGCTGCTCGAGGACGTGTTCACCCGGCGCGGCATGACCGTGCTGTCCAAGTCGCGCGCTCAGGCGGTGGCCCGGACCGACGACGGGGTCGTGGTGACCCTGACCGACGGCCGTACCGTCGAGGGCTCGCACTGCCTTCTTGCCGTCGGCTCGATCCCGAACACCGCGGGGATGGGGCTGCACGAGGCGGGGGTCACCCTCGACCGGGGTGACTTCATCGAGGTCGACCGGGTCTCTCGGACCTCGGCCCGGGGGGTCTACGCCGCCGGCGACTGCACCGGGGTGATGATGCTCGCCTCGGTGGCCGCCATGCAGGGTCGGATCGCCATGTGGCACTCCCTCGGCGACGCCGTGGCGCCGCTGGACCTCAAATCGGTCTCGTCCAACGTCTTCACCGCGCCCGAGATCGCCACGGTCGGCGCGACCCAGCACCAGGTCGACACGGGCGTGGTCCGGGCGATCGGGGTCACGCTGCCGCTCAAGACCAACGCCCGGGCCAAGATGCAGGGCATTCATGAGGGATTCGTCAAGCTCTTCTGCCTGCCGACCACCGGCATCATCGTGGGCGGCGTGGTCGTGGCCCCCCGGGCCAGCGAGCTGATCCACCCGGTGGCGATCGCCGTCGCCGAACGGATCACCGTCGACCAGCTCGCCCAGGACTTCACCGTCTACCCGTCCCTGTCGGGCTCGTTGGGTGAGGCCGCCCGTCGGCTGCACTACCACTCCGAGACGCCGGTCGGAGCGCCGGCCTGACCTCCCCTAAACTTCCTCGGAGCGCCGACCAGACACCCAGAAGAGGTAGCGGGACACACGATGGATGATCAAGCAGCCACTGCTGCCCCCGGGCGAAGCAGCACCGGCACCAAGATCACCCCGGGCGGTGGGACGGAGTCGAGCGAGGAGCTCGGCTCCGAGGAGATCGTCCCGGAGGAGATCAGCTACGACGAGCAGTTCTACCCGGCGCGGCCGACGCGGCGGCGGCCGCGGGCCCGGCTGCGCGACCTGCTGGCCCGGCCCAAGCCGCCGCGCTCGGGCCGGCCGTCGGGGGACAACCCGGAGTACGTCGCCTGGTTGCGGGAGCAGTCGATGCTGTCCGACGCCGAGTCGATCTCCGAGCAGTTCACTGGCCAGGGCAGCATGTGGCAGAACCCGTTCGCCGAGCCCGCCCCCCGCTCGGCGGTGGAGAAGACCTCGACCTGGTTCACCGCGTACCCGATCTCGATGATCACCAAGCTGGGGCACTCGTTCCTCGGCACCCTCGGCGACGCCGACCTCTGGGCCGCTTTCCAGCGGATCGGCATCGACGGTCTGCACACCGGCCCGGTCAAGCAGGCCGGTGGTCTGGACGGCTGGAACGCGACCCCCAGCGTGGACGGCGCGTTCGACCGGATCAGCACCCAGATCGACGACGCGTACGGCACCGAGGCGGAGTTCCGGACCCTCTGCGAGGTCGCGGCCGAGTTCGAGGGCACGGTGATCGACGACATCGTGCCGGGGCACACCGGCAAGGGTGCGGACTTCCGGCTCGCCGAGATGAAGGTCGCCGATTACCCCGGGATCTATCACATGGTGGAGATCCCGGCCCACGACTGGCACCTGCTGCCCGAGGTCTCCCGCGGGCGTGACTCGGTTAACCTCGACGCTGAGGGTGAGGACCAGCTCGAGAAGCACGGCTACATCGTCGGCCGACTGCAGCGGGTGATCTTCTTCGAACCAGGGATCAAGGACACCAACTGGAGCGCAACCGCTCCCGTGCTGGGCCCCGACGGCAAGACCCACCGCTGGGTCTACCTGCACTACTTCAAGGAGGGGCAGCCCTCGATCAACTGGCTGGACCCTACGTTCGCCGGGATGCGGCTGGTGATCGGCGACGCACTGCACTCGCTGGGAGATCTCGGTACCGGCGCCCTGCGCCTGGACGCCAACGGCTTCCTCGGGGTGGAGAAGAGCACCGAGGACGCCCCGGCCTGGTCCGAGGGTCACCCGCTCTCGGAGGCGGCGAACCAGTTGATCGCCAGCATGGTGCGTAAAGTGGGCGGCTTCACCTTCCAGGAACTCAACCTCACCATCGACGACATCAAGAACTCCTCGGCGCGCGGTGCCGACTTGTCCTACGACTTCGTCAACCGCCCGGCCTACCACCACGCGATGGCCACCGGAGACACCGAGTTCCTGCGGCTGACCCTCAACCTGGCGCACGAGTTCGGGGTGGAGCCGGTGTCGCTGGTGCACGCCCTGCAGAACCACGACGAGATGACCTACGAGCTCGTCCACTTCGCGACCCTGCACAGCAACGATCTCTACGAGTTCCGCGGGGAGCAGGTCCCCGGCGGGCAGCTCGCGGTGACGATCCGGACCGACCTGCAGGAGCAGCTGACCGGCGACAACGCGCCCTACAACCTGACGTTCACCCAGAACGGCATCGCCTCGACCACGGCCAGCATCATCGCCGCGTCGTTGAACATCACCGACATCAGCGACCTGAGCGAGCACCAGGTCGAGGAGATCCGTGACGCCCACCTGCTGCTGGCCATGTTCAACGCGCTGCAGCCGGGGGTGTTCGCGCTCTCGGGCTGGGACCTGACCGGAGCACTTCCGCTGCCCAAGCGCCAGGTGGCCAGCCTGTTGTCGACCGGTGACACCCGGTGGATCCACCGCGGGGCCTACGACCTGCTCGGCTACCAGCCGCACGCGCAGGCCTCCAGCGCTCAGATGCCCCGGGGGACCAGTCTGTACGGCAGCCTGCCCGCCCAGCTCGACGACCCGGCCTCGTTCGCGTCCCGGCTGGCCAGGATCTTGTCGGTCCGCAAGCGGTACGGGATCGCCAGCGCCAGCCAGCTGGACGTGCCGCAGGTGTCGAACAAGGCGATGTTGGTGATGGTCCACCAGCTCGACAACGCCCGCCAGCAGCAGGTCACGGTGCTGAACTTCTCGAAGCACCCGATCCAGGGCAGTGTGATCAGTGAGCACCTACCGGCCGGGGCTCAGGTGCTCGACATGTTCACCGAGACCTGGCGCGGCGTGGTCGACGACCTGCACAGCTTCCCGGTCGTGCTGCAGCCCTTCGAGGGGCTGTCCCTGCTGGTGATGTCGGAGCGCCCCGCGTCCTGAGTTGCCGCGGGAAACCACGTTAACCTGGTTTCTTCCCGCTCTGCATAGCTAATTTGCCGCGTACAGCGTGAGAAAACCAGGTTAACTTGGTTTCCCCCACTGGCGCATAGGCTGATCCGGTGAGCCAGTCCCTCGCCCCGGCCGCGGCGCCGACCGCGGACCTCGAACGTGCCGTCGAGGTGCTGCAGGACGCGCACGTCGCGGTGCTGACCGGTGCGGGAATGTCAACCGACTCGGGGATCCCCGACTACCGCGGGCCGGGGTCGGTGCGGGCGACCCCGATGCAGTACGCGGAGTTCGTCGGGTCCCGGGAGGCGCAGCGACGCTACTGGGCCCGGTCCTATCTCGGCTTCCAGCGCATGGGGGCTGCGGTGCCCAACGCGGGCCACCGCGCCCTGGCCCGGTGGCAGGAGCACGGGGTCGAGGGTGTCGTCACCCAGAACGTCGACGGCCTGCATCGGGCCGCGGGCAGCCGCCGGGTGGTCGAGCTGCACGGCGAGATCGCCCAGGTCGTCTGCCTGGCCTGCGGCAGTACGACGTCACGACGCGTGGTGCAGGAGCGGCTCGCCCTGCTCAACCCCGAGACCGCCGCGGCGCACGGCACCGCGGACGACCGTCTCCAGCACGCGGAACTGCGGCCCGACGGTGACGCGGTGGTGACCGACTGGTCGACCTTCCGGCTCGCGGACTGCATCCGCTGCGCCGGACCGCTGAAGCCCGACGTGGTGTTCTTCGGGGAGCGGGTGCCGCTGGACCGCGTCGCGGCGTCCTACGCACTGGTCGACCACGGTGACGTGCTGCTGGTGGCCGGCTCCTCGCTCACCGTGATGTCCGGGCTGCGGTTCGTCCGGCACGCGTTCAAGCACCGCAAACCCGTGGTGATCATCAACCGGGGTCCGACCCGGGGCGACGAGTTCGCCACCGTGAAGCTCGACGCGGGCTGCTCGGAGACCCTCAGCGGGCTGGCCGCTCGGCTCGCCTGATCAGTCGAAGAGGTCGCCGAGCATGTCGCCGATGCCGCCACCGATGTCGCCGAGGCCGCCACCGATGTCGCCGAGGCCGTCCCCGATGCCCTCGAACATCCCCCCGACGCCTTCGCCGATGCCGCCGAAGACATTGCCCATGCCGCCGAACAGGAAGCTGCCGACCAGGGCTCCGGTCAGCAGGTCGCTGCCGTTCCAGCGCCGGTAGTAGCCCTGGGCCCACGGCGCGTACGCCTGCCCGCCCTCCCAGTAGGGCACCCGCTGGGCGCCGACCTGGACGGTACGGATGTAGGGGTCGGCCCCGGCGAGGACCCGTTCGGCGTCGGCCGGGCAGGCCGGGACGGAGCGCGAGGCGCCACCCGGGGGTGCCCAGTCGACGTCTTGCGAGCTGGGCCCGTGGGCCGGGTTGAAGAAGCAGGGCGGACGCTTGGCCGGCAGCGGCTCACCCGCAACCCGGGCCTTCACGCAGGCGACCGCGTAGCGACCGTCCTCGAGGATCTCGGTGACGTGGGTGATCTCGTCGGGCTTGATCACCGCGTCGAGCGACATCTTGGCGTTGTCGTAGGCGTCGAGTGCGCGCTGGTAGTCCTGCTGCATCGCCTCGTTGAGCGGATGTCCGGCCACGTCCACGTCGAGACGCTGGAGCTCTTCGCCGAACCTGGTGACGTCTTCGTCGGCGGCCCGCTTCGAGGTGGACAGCTGGGCGTCCAGCTCCTGCTGCTCGGTCTGCGCCCGGCCCTTGGCGGCTTGCCGCTGATAAAGCCAGGCGCCGCCACCCCCCAACAGCACCAACAAGATCAGCACGACGTAGCCATCCATGGGTCCACTGTGCCCCCCCCCGGGGCCAACACGAAGCGCGACAGCTAGTTCTTACCCACTTCTCGGGCTGATGCCACCCCCGATGCTCAATTGCTCCGTAGGATCATCGGACTCGTCCTTCTGGGTGCGCAGGCAGCGCGCGCTGACCTGGGTAGGATCCTCAGCCAGCAGCGTCGAGGATCTCGCAGAGGGTCGATCCGCTGGTCACCGTAACGCCGACCTGCGCCGACAGGTTGCTCACCGTGCCGTCGCGATGGGCCACCAGCGGCTGCTCCATCTTCATCGCCTCCAGGACCACGACCAGATCGCCCGCGGTCACGGTGTCCCCGTCGGCGACCGCCACCTTGACGATGGTGCCCTGCATCGGCGAGGTAAGAGCGTTGCCCGACGGCGCCTTGGCCGCCGACCGGCTGGTGCTCCGAGCCGGCTTGCGGGCGGCGGCGGAGCCGTGACGGCCCCCGCCGGCCGGCCCGGCCGACAGTCCGGCCGGCAAGGAGACCTCGAGCCGCCGGCCGTCGACCTCGACCACCACGACCGACCTCTCGACCGGCTCGGGGGTATCGGCGGCGGGGGCGTCGTAGGGGGGGATGACCGTGGCGAACTCGGTCTCGATCCAGCGGGTGTGCACCCCGAGCGTGCCGTCGACGGCGGTGAAGGCCGGGTCGTCGAGCACGGCGAGGTGGAAGGGGACGACGGTGGGCATGCCGGTGATGGTGAGCTCACGCAGGGCGCGGCGGGAGCGGGCCAGAGCCTGGTCCCGGTCGGCGCCGGTGACGATGATCTTGGCCACGAGTGAGTCGAAGGACCCGGGCACGGTCATTCCGGTCCGGTAGCCCTCGTCGACTCGCACCCCGGGTCCGGCCGGTGGCGACCACGCGGTGAGCGTGCCGGGGGCGGGCATGAAGTTGCGGCCCGCGTCTTCGGCGTTGATCCGGAACTCGATCGCGTGTCCGCGGACCTCGGGGTCGCCGTACCCCAGCTCCTCACCGTCGGCGATGCGGAACATCTCCCGGACCAGGTCGAGCCCGCTGACCTCTTCGCTGACCGGATGCTCGACCTGCAGGCGGGTGTTGACCTCGAGGAAGGAGATGGTGCCGTCGGTGGCGACCAGGAACTCACACGTGCCGGCCCCGACGTAGCCCGCTTCGCGCAAGATCGCCTTGGACGACGCGTAGAGCCGGTCCATCTGCGCCGGGGTGAGGAAGGGTGCGGGTGCCTCTTCGACGAGCTTTTGGTGGCGACGCTGTAACGAGCAGTCGCGGGTCGAGACGACCACCACGTTGCCGTGGCGGTCGGCCAGGCACTGGGTCTCGACGTGACGGGGACGGTCGAGGTAGCGCTCCACAAAGCATTCACCGCGACCGAACGCGGTCACGGCCTCGCGCACGGCGGACTCGAACAGCTCGGGGATCTCGGCAAGCTCCCGGGCGACCTTCAGACCGCGGCCGCCGCCCCCGAAGGCCGCCTTGATGGCCACCGGCAGTCCGTGCTCGGTGGCGAACGCGACGACCTCCGCGGCCCCGGACACCGGGTCGGCCGTCCCGGGCACCAGGGGAGCGCCGACCCGCTGCGCGATGTGGCGGGCCTGCACCTTGTCACCCAGCGCCTCGATGGCCGAGGGAGGCGGGCCGATCCAGGTCAGTCCCGCGTCCAGCACCGCCTGGGCGAACCCTGCGTTCTCGGCCAGGAACCCGTAGCCGGGGTGGACGGCGTCGGCGCCGCTGCGGGCGGCGACGGCCAGCAACTTGGCCACGTCGAGGTAGGTGTCGGCGGGGGCGGCGCCACCGAGCGCGTACGCCTCCCCGGCCAGGGTCACGAACAGGGCGTCGGCGTCGGGCTCGGCGTAGACGGCCACGCTGCTCAGGCCCGCGTCCGTCGCTGCCCGGATGATCCGGACCGCGATCTCCCCGCGGTTGGCCACGAGCACCTTGCTGATCCCCACTGCTGCCTCCTCGACCCGCCCCGCGCCGGGTGCGCCAGCGCCGCTCGGGAGTCTAGGGGTTGGTGCCTGCCGGGGGTCGGAGCCCGTCGACCCGGGTCAGCAGAAGGGGCTGATGTCGATCCCGGCCTCGAGCAGAGCCCCCCGCACCCGCAGGGCCATGGCCACTGCGTGCAGGGAGTCTCCGTGGGTGCAGAAGGACCGGGCCCGGTTGTCCTGGGCGGCCACCACCGCGCGGTCGGCGGCGACCTCGACGTCGATCAGCACGGCGCCGGGCTCGCGTCGGTCGACCAGCCGGCCGTCCGGGGTGTAGGCCCGGTCGACGAAGTACTCGGTCACCGCGGTCAGCCCGGCCCGCTCGGCCCGCTCCAGGAAGACGGATCCGGGCAGCCCCAGCACGGCCAGGCGAGGGTCGTAGGCGAGCACGGCGTCGACCACGGCCTGCGCCTGGGCCTCGTGGTCGACGATGGCGTTGTAGAGCGCTCCGTGCGGTTTGAGGTAGCTGACCCGGCCGCCCTCGGAGCGAGCAAGGCCGTCGAGGGCACCCAGCTGGTAGATCACGTCGGCGGTGAGGTCGACGGGGTCCACGTCGAGGAAGCGGCGGCCGAACCCTGCGAGGTCGGGATAGCCGACCTGGGCCCCGATCCGGACGTCGTGGTCCACCGCGGCCGCGCAGGTGCGGCGGAGCGTCGTCGGGTCGCCGGCGTGGAAACCACAGGCCACGTTGGCGCTGGTGATCACCGCGAGCATGGCGTCGTCGTCGCCGAGGGTCCAGCGGCCGTACGACTCGCCCAGGTCCGCGTTGAGATCCACCGCCACCGGCTCAGGATCGCAGACGTGACGTCGGTTGGCGGGTCAGTCTCCACCCAGGATGCGGGCCCGGCCTTGCCGACCGCGAGCCCGGATTCGCGATCTTTGGTCAATCTTGACGAAACCATGACCGTGGGCACAGCCAATGTCGAGGTTGCCGGTGTCGGGTGGGTGGTGGAAATCACGGGGCCTGGTGGGGTGATCCGCCAGGGAGAACGACCGCTCACGTTGTCGACCGATCTCGGAGGACAGTCGGCGGCGCGCAGCGGATCGGTTCGCGCTCCGGTGGCACCAAGCACGACCGCTGCGCCGGCTGACTCGGGGGAGGTCAGTCGGTGTGGCGGTCCTTCTGCTCGCCAACCCACTAGATTGGCCCCCGTGAGCACGCACCCGGATCCCGACATCAAGGACTGGACCTGGACGCTCGAGCGTCGATGCCCCGAGTGCGGGCTCGAGGCGGCCACCTACGAGATCGCTGACGTCGCCGACCGGCTCGAGTTCGCCGCCGTCGAGTGGGTGCAGATCCTCACCGCCAACCCCGCCGCGGGCAGCCGCCCGGAGCCGGCGGTGTGGTCCCCGCTCGAGTACGGCGCCCACGTGCGTGACGTGTTCGTCCGCTTCGACGCCCGGCTCGAGCAGATGCTGACCGCGGACGACCCGACGTTCGACAACTGGGACCAAGACCAGGCAGCCCTCGAGGGGGACTACGCCAACCTGGACCCCGATCTGGTCGCCGAGGAGCTCGCTGTCGCCGCGGCCCACCTGGTCAGCCGGCTCCGTGACGTGGGGGCCGATGCCGAGCGGCGGACCGGTGCCCGCTCGGACGGGTCCACCTTCACCGTGCGGACGCTGGCGCAGTACCTGCTGCACGACGTCGACCACCACCTGTGGGACGTCACCGGCCAGCCTGCTCCGAGCAGCGTTGCCGGTTAGGGTCGGCGGCGGCGCTGGAGCCGACGGAGGTCGGCGCGGCAGCGTCGTTCCAGGTCGTCGAGCTCGACCAGCGCCTCGTCTAGATCGCGACGTCGGCCGAGGAGGTCGGCGCGCCGGCGCCGTACGTCGTCGATCAGGAAGTGCAGCTGACCGGCCTCGCCCGGCTCGGCGTCATACATGTCGAGCACCGTGGCGATCTCGTCGAGGGTGAAGCCCAGCCGCTTGCCGCGCAGGATGAGCCCGAGCCGGACCCGTTCGCGCGGACCGAAGAGGCGCGTGGTGCCGCGCCGCTTCGGCGCCAGCAGGCCTTTGTCCTCGTAGAAGCGGATCGTGCGCAGCGTGGTGCCGAATTCGGTCGCCAGCTCGCCGATGCTCCACGTGCCCTGCTGCTCCACCGCTCCCTCTCGCCCCGAACGACCAGCGCGCCTATGCTGACGCTTACGTAAACGTAAGGTAGCCGACACCGACGTCGGACGAGGAGCGCGTGATGAACCACCGGTACGACGAGAGTCCCGAGCACCGCGACGTCCGGGCCACCGTGGTCGAGTTCGCCACCGACCGGGTCGCGCCGTACGCCGCGGAATGGGACCACACCCACACCTTTCCGACCCAGACCGTGCGGGAGATGGGTGAGCTCGGGCTCTTCGGACTCGGTGCACCGGAGGCCTACGGCGGGGCCGGTGACTTCACCAGCTTGTGCATCGCCGTGGAGGAGCTGGGCCGGGTCGACCAGTCACTGGGTCTCACGCTGGAGGCGGCTGTCGGGCTGGGGGTCAACCCGATCGCCACGTTCGGCACGACCGCCCAGCAGGAGCGTTGGCTGCCCGACCTGATCGCCGGCCGGGCGCTCGCCGGCTTCGGCCTCACCGAGGCCGAGGCGGGATCAGACGCCG
This sequence comes from Propionibacteriaceae bacterium, assembly GCA_050996715.1. Classification (GTDB taxonomy): domain Bacteria; phylum Actinomycetota; class Actinomycetes; order Propionibacteriales; family Propionibacteriaceae; genus Microlunatus. The sequence goes on along the minus strand of JBPCRP010000161.1, from coordinate 5,832 downwards.
GAGCGACCCGGACCCGGGCCCGGCTGGAGACCGGGCCGGACGGTGATCAGTGGGTGATCGACGGCAGCAAGCAGTTCATCACCAACTCAGGCACCGACCTGACCCGGCTGGTCACCGTGACCGCCCGCACCGGGACGCGTCCAGACGGCACCCCCGAGATCTCGGCGATCATGGTCCCGAGCGGGACGCCAGGCTTCGTCGTCGAACCGGCGTACGACAAGCTCGGGTGGCACGCCAGTGACACCCATCCGCTGAGCTTCCAGCAGGTCCGCGTGCCCGCCGATCACCTGCTCGGCACCCGGGGTGCGGGCTACCGGCAGTTTCTCTCCATCCTCGACGACGGTCGGATCGCCATCGCGGCGTTGGCCCTGGGTTGCATCCGGGCCTGTCGGGATCTGGCCGCCGCGTACGCACAGGATCGGCGTAGCTTCGGGACCACGATCGGTTCTCGGCAGGGGATCGCCTTCCCGGTGGCCGATCTGGACGTGATGGCCCATACCGCGGAGCTGCTCGTCTACGCGGCGGCCGCGATGAAGGACGCCATCGCCCGGGGTCATCAGGTGCCGCGCGCCGAGCTCACCCGGGCCGCGGCCATCGCCAAGCTGTCCTGCACCGAGATGGCGGTGTCGGCCACCCGGATCGCCACCCAGGTGTTCGGGGGCTACGGCTTCATGGCGGAGTACCCGGTGGCGCGCTTCTACCGTGACGCGAAGGTGCTGGAGATCGGTGAGGGCACCTCGGAGGTGCAGCGGATGCTGATCGCCCGCGGGCTTGGGCTGGACGTCCGCTGAGGTGGGAGCAGATGTGGAGCACGCTGCGGCCGTCCGGTCGGCCCGAGCCGCCACCGCGACGCCGTCGACCAGGGCCCGTGAGCGCCTCGACGCCGCGGGCAAGCTCTACGTCCGCGACCGGGTCGCCCTGCTGGTCGACGACGGGAGCTTTGTGGAGGACGGGCAGCTGGCCAACGCCTTGGTCACCGGCCTGCCCGCCGACGGGGTGGTCACCGGTCGCGGGCTGGTCGAGGGTCGACCGGTCCTCGTGGTGGCCAACGACCCCGGCGTCAAGGCTGGGTCCTGGGGTGCGCGGACCGTGGAGAAGATCATCCGGGTCACCGAGATCGCGCTGGCCGACGAGCTGCCGATCTTCTGGTTCGTCGACTCCGCCGGGGCCCGGATCACCGACCAGGTGCAGCTGTTCCCTGGTCGGCGGGGGGCCGGGCGCATCTTCGCCAACCAGGTCGCCCTCTCGGGCAAGGTGCCGCAGATCTGCTGCCTCTTCGGCCCGAGCGCGGCCGGCGGGGCCTACATCCCGGCCTTCTGCGACGTGGTGATCATGGTCGAGGGCAACGCCTCGATGTATCTCGGCTCACCGCGGATGGCCGAGATGGTGGTGGGGGAGACGGTCAGCCTCGAGGAGATGGGCGGGGCCCGGATGCACGCTGAGGTCTCGGGCTGCGGTGATCAGCTGGCGATCGACGACGCCGACGCGATCGAGCAGGCCCGCCAGCTCTTCTCCTTCCTGCCGAGCAGCTGGCGGAGCGAAGCGGTGATCACCGACGCCCGACCGCCGGCGTCGGTGTTCACCGCCGACCTGGTGCCGGCGGCGGAGTCCCGGGGTTACGACGTGGCGACCGTGATCGACGCGATTGTCGACGCCGAGTCGTTCTGTGAGCTCAAGGCACTGTTCGCTCCCGAAATCGTGACCGGTTTCGCCCGGCTGGAGGGCGAGCCGATCGGGGTGGTGGCCAACCAGCCCGCGGTCCGGGGCGGGGTGCTGTTCGTCGACTCCGCCGACAAGGCGGCGCGCTTCATCGCGTTCTGTGACGCCTTCAACCTGCCGCTGCTCTACCTCGCCGACGTGCCCGGCTTCATGATCGGGAGCGCGGTCGAGCGACAGGGGATCATCCGGCACGGGGCCAAGATGATCGCCGCGGTCGCGGAGGCCACCGTGCCGACGGTGTCACTGGTCCTGCGTAAGGCCTACGGCGCCGGGCTCTACGCGATGTGCGGCCCGGGTTTCGGACCCGACGCCTGCCTCGCCCTGTCCACCGCGAAGATCGCGGTGATGGGGCCCGAGGCGGCCGTCAACGCCGTCTACGCCAACAAGATCAACGCCATCGCCGACCCGGCCGAACGGATCGCGACGGTCGCCGAGCTGCGGTCCGCGTACGAGACCGACATCGACATCCTGCGGCTCGCGGCCGACCTGGTCATCGACGCCATCATCGAGCCGGCCGACGTCCGCCGGGAGCTGGTGGCCCGGTTCGCCGCCGCCGCCGGGAAGGACCGGCACTTCTCGACCCGTCGGCACGGCGTCCCCCCCATGTAGGCCGGAGAGATCGCTAGCCGGCGGCCTCGGCGGCAGGAACGATGGTCGAGCTCCGACCGGCGACGGACCCGTTTACGGTCTGCTTGATCAAGGTCTCGAGGTCGAGCCCGGTGGTTGTCTTGAGCATCGACAACGTTTGCACCACGTTGTCGATGACCTGCTTGGGCAGTGCGCCGGCGCCGTCGGTCGAGACGATCGTCAGCTGGTCGATCGCCGAGATCGGCGCCGCGACCTCCCTGGCGATCTGCGGCAGCACCTCGATCAGCATCTGCAGCACGGCGGCGTCGTTGTAGTTCGCGAAGGCCTCGGCCCGCTTCTCCATCGCCTCCGCCTGGGCCTGTCCGACGGCGAGCGTGGCGGCGGCCTCCGCCGCACCCTCCGCGCGGGTCGCGTCGGCCTCGGCGACCCGGCGGGACCGCTCGGCCTCACCGCGTTTGGTGCCCTCGATGGCCTCGGCCTCGGCCAGCGCCGCGCGACGCGACTTCTCGGCCTCACCGCTCAGCCGCGTCTCCTCGGCCTTGGCCTGGGCGGCGGCGATGGAGGCGGCCTTACGGGCCTCGGCACCGGCGATCTCCGACGTTCGGCGACCCTCTGCTTCCTGCTCGACCTTGTAGCGCGCGGCGTCGGCGGGCTTGCGGACCTCGGTCTCCAGCTTGCGCTCGGTGAGTGCCGCCTGGCGTACGGCCACCTTCTCCTGCTCCAGCAGGATCGACTGGTCCCGGTCGGCCTGGGCGAGCGGGCCGGCGGCCGCGGCGTTGGCCGAGGCGGCATCGGTCTCGGCCTTGATCTCGGCCTGCTTCAGGGCCAACGCACGCTGGGAGACCGCAATCTGTTCCTCGGCCTTGATCCGGGCCTGCTCGGCGGCCTGCCGCGCGTTGGCCTCCGCGATCGACGCAGCCTGACCGATCCGCGCGGCCTCGGGTCGGCCGAGGTCGGCCAGGTAGCTGCCGTCGTCGGTGACGTCCTGGATCTGGAAGGTGTCGAGGATGAGGCCCTGCCCGGTCAGGGAGTTCTCGGACTCGTCGGCCACCCGCTGCGCGAAGGCGGCGCGGTCGCGGATGATCTGCTCGACGGTCAACCCACCCACGATCGAGCGCAGCGCGCCGGCGAGCACCTCCTGGGTGAACGGTTCGACGTCTTGCTGCTGGCTGAGGAAGCGTTGCGCCGCGAGCCGGATCTGATCGGCGTTGCCGCCCACCTTGACGATGGCCACACCCTCGACGTTGAGCTTGATGCCCTGGCCGGACACGGCGCCGCGGATTTGCACCGAGATCCGGCGGCTGGAGAGGTCCATGGTGGCAAGCTTCTGCACGAACGGCACCACGAACGTGCCGCCACCGAGGATGACCTTCTGGCCCGACAGGTCGGTGGTCAGCGCCCCGGTCTCGGGATTGAGCACGGCCTTCCCCTTGCGCCCGGTGACGATGTAGGCCTGGTTCGGTCCGGCGACCTTGTAGCGGCTGGTGACCAGCAGCACGAGCAAGATCACGAGCAGCACGAGGCCGGCGATCGGAACGATGAGGGTGAGGTCGAACACAAGGGACCTTTCGAAGGTGGGGATCGGCAGGACGGGGGCGGGCAGGGTCAGTTGGGGGGCAGCTCGAGGTCGTCCCAGACGGGGGCGACGGTGACCGCGGTGGGCGAGAGGGTGCCGGTCACGTGAACCGCCGTGCCCACCTCGATGACCAGGTCGGCCTTCGCGTTGAGCTGCACGACATGACCGCCGAGCTGAACCCGGACCACGCCGAACCCGCCGGCAGGGATCCCGGTGAGCACGGTGGCCTCGCGCCCGACCGCGTCCTGCGTCACCGGCGTGTCGTCGCTCCCGCTGCCGCGTACCAGCCGGGTCAACCAGGCGGCGAACCAGCCGAAGCCGACGCCGGCGACGCCGCCCACGACCAGGGAGAGGACCAACGGCGCGCCGGCCGCCTGGGCGATCGCCCCACCGAACCCGAGGGCCGAGACGAAACCGCCGATCACCGCGCTGGAGAAGACGTCGCCGGCCAGCGCATCGCCGACCCCGTCGAACAGGTCGCCGATCAGCAACGAGATCGCCAGCAACACCAGACCCAGCACCCCGATGATCAAGAAGATCGTCACGTTGGTGGGCTCCGTGGGGTCGGCGTCGATGGGATGAACAGCCTAGCGCTGACCCTGGTTAGCGACGCCCCGTCCGACGCTGCGAGCGCGGTCCCCAGGGGGAAACAAATCACTCGCCCGGGCGGCTCAGCTGTGATGGGCTGATGATCATGATCCCCACAGACTGGACCCCGCACCGCCGGGAGTCCGACGGCGAGCTCGTCGGTTACCTCGTCCCGGCGAGCGGGGCGACCGAGGGTTACCGTTTCGTGCCCGTGACCCTGTTCGGTTATCCACTCGGCCCGGCCGGCGACGAGCACGACGGGATCGCTGTGCTGGAGGCCGAGGGCCTGGCCTGCCTGGCCGAGCACTGGTGGCTCATGCCGGACGGTCCCAGCGGGTCAAGCGAACCGATCAGGGTGAGGATCTACGAGACCACCCCAGACCAGGTCTCGGTGCTCGTGGACGACTTCGGCGCGGGCGGCAACCTCGGCACCCGGGTCGAGCTGCCCGTGCCCGAGTCCGGCCGTCTCAGCCGGGTCTGACGGGCCGCCGTCGGTGAGCTGAGAGATCAGGGAAACCCGATGTCGACGAAGTGCTCGACGAGCGGCGGCTGGGCGAAGTGGGGACCGATGGCTGCCCGCCAGGTCGCAAACCGCTCGGTCTGGCGGAAGTTCTGTTCATGGACTTCGACGGAGTCCCATTCGACCAGCAGCACGAACCGGCTGGGGTTCTCGATGCCATGGGTCATCCGGACGGTGTGGCAACCGGGGGTCGTGATCAGCACGTGCCGAGCCGAGAGGTAGGCCTCCTGGAACGCCTTCGGGTCGATGACGTCGATCAGGGCCACTTCCAACACCATGAGATGATCCTAGGCCACCTGTGCTAGAGGCCCCGGTAGCTGTCGATTCGGTGCCACGACCGGAACGTCAGCACCAAGATCAGTCCCCCGTCCAGGACCAGCGGCACCCAGCCGGGCCCCACGACGACGTCGACCTCGAGCCCGCGCCAGAGAGCCGCGCCGACGAAGAGCAGCGTGGCCCCGGCGACGAAGAGCCAGCCGGAGAGGTGCAGGGGCCACCAGAAGAACTTGTTGATCTCGTCCCTGCACAGCCCGACGACGGTGATCACGGCGACGACCACCGCGATCTGCTGGATCGAGGTACCTGCGGTGATGACGTCGAGCCCGTGACCGAGCTGATCGGCTCCGGCGTTGGGCCCAGCGGTCAGGTAGCCCAGGCTCAGTCGCCTCAGCATGTCTCCGGCGGGCCACAGCGAGTGCGTCGGGCGGATCGGCTGCGAGGCGAAGTCCTCGTACCCCAGCGTCAGGTACGGCAGCGCCACCCCCACCGCGGCGAGCACGATGACCGCGATGACCGCGATGACCCGGGATCGGGTGAACGTGAACGCTCCCCGACCGGTCCC
>JBPCRP010000071.1:0-33326 GCA_050996715.1 Propionibacteriaceae bacterium | reverse complement strand
CGCCAACAAGACGTTCGACGCCTTTTTCAGGTTCCGCTATGGCGCGCGGGCAAAGAGAATCTGACCACGATCGGGGTGGAGACGGTGGGCCGTCTCGACCCCGTTCCACGCCGGACCCACAGCACGGGCCGGATCACCGCAGTAGAGGCCGGATCTACAGCAGGGAAGGAAAGCCCGTGACGATCGCGGAGCTCGAGCCGGAGGTGGCTGCGGCCCCGACGACCAAGAGCCAGGGCGGCGGGTTGGGACGCTACCTCGTGGTCAGGTTTCTGCTGATCATCCCCACCGTGTTCATCCTGGTGACCCTGGTCTTCTTGCTGATGCGGACCACCGGGGACCCGATCACCGCCTCCCTGGGTGGTCGGCTCACCCCGGCCCAGCTGGCCGAGCGGGTGTCGGCCGCCGGCTACGACCGACCGTTGTTCACCCAGTACCTCGACTACATGGGGGGCCTGATCCGCGGTGACTTCGGCACCACGATCAGCGATAACCGCCCGGTGACCGAGGTGCTCAGGACCTACGGGGCCGCCACCTTGGAGCTCACCGTCTACGCCCTGATCGTGGCCCTGATCGTCGGTATCCCCCTCGGCATGGTGGCGGGGTACTTCCGCGACAAGGTGCCCGACGCGATCCTGCGGGTGTTCGCCATCCTCTGCTACGCCACCCCGGTCTTCTTCGCGGGTCTGCTGCTCAAGCTGGTGTTCTCCATCTGGCTCGGGGTGCTGCCGGTCGCCGGGCGTGCCTCGACCGGCACCGAGCTCAATCTGCAGCTGCTCGCGAATCCGACCCGGATCTTTCTGGTGGACGCCATCCGCACGGGTGACCCCGCGGCGGTGACCGACGTGCTGCAGCATGCGGTCCTCCCGGCGGTCGCCCTCGGCCTGCTGACCGCGGGGATCTTCCTCCGACTCGTCCGCACGAACATGATCGGCACTCTCGGCACCGAGTACGTCGACGCCGCCCGGTCCCGCGGGGTCGGTGAGCTGCGGCTGGTCCGCACCCACGCGTACCGGCCGGCGTTGATCCCGATCATCACCGTGATGGGGCTCCAGATCGCCCTGCTGCTCGGTGGGGCGGTGCTGACCGAGACGACCTTCGAGTGGAAGGGGCTGGGCTTCCAGCTCGTGCAGTACCTGAATGCGCGGGACTTCGTCGCCGTGCAGGGGATCGTGGCCCTGTTGGCGGTGATCGTCGCGGTGACCAACTTCATCGTCGACGTCGCCGCGGCGCTGATCGACCCCCGGGTGAGGTACTGAGATGGCCACCGGGTCGGGGGTGGCTCCGCGCCGCTTCAGCCTCGGACGACTTCCGGTGGTGCACCAGCTCCGCCAGAGCGTCGGGCTGCAACGCGTCGTCCTGGTCAGCGGGGTGGTGATCACCGGGATCTTCGTCCTGGTAGCAATCTTCGCTCCCGTCCTGGCCCCGTACGGCTTCTCGCAGCTGGGCTCGCCGAGCGGGCCGTTCCCGACCCAGGCCCCGCCTGGCGGGGCGCATCTGCTCGGGACGACGGTCGGCGGGTACGACGTGTTGTCCAGGGTGCTGTGGGGGGCGCAGACCGCGATCTCGGTGATCATCGTCGCCGTGCTGCTCTCGATCTTCGTCGGCGTCGCGCTCGGACTGGTGTCGGGCTATCTCGGCGGTTGGCTCGACCGGATCCTGGTGGTGATCTGCGACGCCATCTACGCCTTCCCGACGCTGCTGCTCGCTATCGTGGTCTCGATCGTCATCTCGGGTGGGCAGTCGAGCAAGTGGGGCGGGATCGCCGCGGCCGCGATCTCGATCACGGTGGTCTTCATCCCTCAGTATTTCCGCGTCATCCGGGCCGAGGCGGTCCGGATCAAGAGCGAGGCCTTCGTCGAATCGGCCAAGGTGGTCGGCGCGTCCACGGCCCGGATCATGTTTCGGCACGTGCTGCGCAACTCGACGCGGACACTGCCGCTGATGTTCACCCTCAACTCCTCCGAGGCGATCCTCACCCTGGCCGGCCTCGGGTTCCTGGGGTTCGGGATCGAGCCGACCTCGGGTTCGGAATGGGGCTACGACCTCAACAAGGCGGTGTCCGACGTGACCAGCGGGATCTGGTGGACGGCGCTGTTCCCGGGGTTGGCGATCGTCTTCGCGGTCCTGGGCATCACCCTGGTCGGTGAAAGCCTGAACGACCTGGCGGATCCTCGGCTCAGGGGTCGGCGGGCCGTGGCTGCCGGGTCGGGCACGATGGCGGCCACCTCGGTGGCGTCGGCGGAGGGGGATCTCGGCGATGACTGATCCGGTACTCGACATCAGAGACCTCGAGGTCGCCTTCGCCAGCGACGCCGGGGCCGTCCAGGCCGTCGCCGGGGTAACCCTGCGCGTCGAGCGGGGTGAGGTGCTGGCCGTGGTCGGCGAGTCCGGCAGCGGCAAGACCGTCACGGCCAAGACCGTGCTCGGCCTGTTGCCCGAGACGGCCACCGCCTCCGGGATGGTGCTGGTGGCCACCGCCCGGGGCGGCGAGGCCAACGACGTCGTCTCGGTGTCGCACGAACGGCTGCGCGAGCTGCGTGGGACCGACGTGGCGATGGTGTTCCAGGAACCGTCGACCGCCCTCAACCCGGTGTTCACCGTCGGCTGGCAGATCGCCGAAGGCATGCGCGCCCACCACCAGATCTCGCGCAAGGAGGCCCGGGCGAGAGCGATCGACATCCTCGAGCGGGTAGGGATCCCCGAGCCCACGACCCGGGTCGACTACTACCCCCACCAGTTCTCCGGCGGTCAGAAGCAGCGGGTGGTGATCGCGATGGCGCTGGTGCTGGACCCGGGGCTGATCGTGGCCGACGAGCCCACCACCGCGCTCGACGTCACCGTGCAGGCCGAGATCCTCGATCTGCTGCGGCGCTGTCGCGACGAGTTCGGCTCCTCAGTGCTGTTGATCACCCACAACCTCGGCGTGGTGGCCGACCTCTCCGACCGGGTCGCGGTGATGTACCAGGGGCGGTTGGTCGAAGAGAACGACACGGCGTCGTTGTTCGCCGCCCCCCAGAACGACTACACCAAACGACTGCTGGCCGCCGTGCCGTCGATCGGTCAGGGTCGGGCCCGGGCCGAGGAACGGGCCGCGGCGGTGGCGGCCGGGCCGGATCGGGAGGTGGTGGTTGCGGCGCGTGACCTCCGCGTGCAGTATCCCGGTCGTCTCGGTCGACCGGGGTTCGTAGCCGTCGACGGCGTGTCCTTCGGCCTGCACGCCGGTGAGGTGCTCGGACTGGTCGGGGAGAGCGGTTCGGGTAAGACGACGATCGGGCGCTCGATCGCGGGGCTGACCACGGTCAGCGGTGGATCCCTCCGGGTGTTGGGAACCGAGATGAACGGCGTCCGGGAGCGCAGGTTCCGCAAGGTGCGGGGGGACATCGGTTTCGTCTTCCAGGACCCGGGGTCGAGTTTCAACCCGCTGCTCAGCATCGCCGAGTGCGTGGCCGAGCCGCTGATCGTGCACGGCCGGGCGGCGAACCCGGCGGCGGCCCGGCCCCGGGTGGACGAGCTGTTGGAGGCCGTACAGCTTCCCAGGAGCTACGGTGACCGCTTCCCCCACGAGCTCAGCGGGGGGCAGCGGCAACGAGCCAGTCTGGCCCGCGGGCTGGCCCTCAACCCGAAGCTGCTGATCGCCGACGAGCCGACCTCGGCCCTGGACGTCTCGGTTCAGGCCCGGGTGCTGGAGCTCTTCGCCGAGCTCCAGCAGGAGTTCGGCTTCGCCTGCCTGTTCATCAGTCATGACCTGGCCGTGGTCGACCTGCTCGCCGACCGGATCGCCGTGCTCTACCAGGGCCGACTTGTCGAGGAAGGGCCCGGGTCGGTCGTGCTGACCGACCCGCAGCATCCGTACACCCAACGGCTGCTGGCCTCCTTGCCCGTCCCAGACCCGATTGCCCAAGCCGAGCGGCGCGAACGCCTACGCGAGCTCCGCGCCACCGAACGGTAGGGACGCTCGGCCCCACCGATGCCATCCCGGTGGGGCGTCAGGCGAGGTCCACGATCAGCGGGCGGTGATCCGAGAGCGACAGCTCCGGAGCGCTGACGCGGGCTACCGCGCCGAGGCGGCCGCGCAGCAGGATGTGGTCGATCTGCCGGGTCGGACGATCGGCGGGAAAGGTCGGGGCCGTGGCGAGCGGCCGGTAGCCGGTGATCCGCGCCGGCCAGGGTGCGGCCAGGTTGAGGTCACCCATCAGCAGCACCGGATCGGGTACGGCGGCGAGCCGCCGGACCAGGCGGCGGAGCTGCCGACGACGCGACCAGGGCACGAAGGTCAGGTGGGCGTTCGCGACGGCCAGCGGACCGGCCGGGGTGTCGAACTCGCCCAACAGCGCGGCACGCGGCTCCTCGGTGATCGAGACGATTCTCCGGGGGTCGTGACCTCGCCGGGGGTAGCTGACCGGTAGGCCCGGCAACCGCAGCGATCGCCATCGGGTTGCCGGGTAGCGCGAGACGATCGAGAGGCCGTACGCGGGCCGGCCTGGCCCCTCGTCCCCCCGGGCGGGGATCCGCAGGTCGCCGAGCATCTCGCCGACGAGCACGGGCAGGAAGCACCACGACTTTGCGCCCACGGCCCTCGCCACGACCTCGGTCAGATCGGCGTGGTGCGACCGGGGTTGGCCGCGGTCGACCTCCTGCAGAGCCAGGATGTCGACGTCGAGCGATCCGACGGCGTCCGCCAGCCGGTCGAGGTCGACCACCTGGTCGTACTGAGCGGCGCCGTGCAGCAGGTTGAGCGTCGCGACCCGCACCTCAGAACTCCTGGCGTCGGCGCAGTGCCCGCGGCCGGCCGTCGGGATCGTGCACGGCACGGTACATCGGGGTGGCCCACAGCCTCGTCACCCGCGACGGGGGCTCGAAGCGCAGGCGGCGCAGCCGGCCACCCGGGTGCGGCCCGACCTGGCCGCCGGCGTACCAGGCGTCGAGCCGGTCGGCGGACGCACCGTAGGCCGCGAACATGCCGGCAGGCTCGACGCAGTCCGCCATGACCTCCAGCAGGCCGGCGTCGTCGAGCTCGCCGGGCGCGGTGCCCGTCTGGATCCGGGAGATGTCACCGGGGAACTCCGCCGCCCCGACCTCGCGGTCGAGATGCTCGGCGGCCAGGGTGAGCCGGAGCCGCCGGGCGTAGGCGCTGTGGCCGTCACCGGCGGTGTCCAACACCACGGCCGACAGCTCGGAGTCATGGGTCCAGGAGCGCCGGTTGAAGTTGTCGGACCCGATGGTGGCCCACCGGTCGTCCATCACGCAGACCTTGGCGTGCACGTAGATCGGTCGACCGAGATGGTTCTCGATGCTGAAGGCCGCGACTCGATCGGCGCCCGCCGCGGTCATCAGCCGCAGCGCGCGCTCCCGGCCCAGCAGCTGGGGGATCCGAGACAGCGGGGACGCCTGGTCGGGCACCGGGGGCAGCACCGCGATCACGTGCAGGTCCGGGCTGGCCTGCAGCGCATCCACGAACGCCCGGGCGACGTCGTCGGACCACAGGTACTGGTCCTCGATGTAGACCAACCGGGTCGCGGCGGCGAGCGCCTTGCCGTAGCCGCGGGCGACGCTGCGCTCCCCGCCACGGGCGAAGGGGTAGTCCCGGCCGTGCCGCAGGTTCGGATAGGTCCGTAGCAGCTGCACGGTGTGGGTGCCACCGGGTACGGGCTCGGGGGGAGGGGCCTGCTGGGGGAGCGGGTCAGGGCGGAGGTCGGTCCGCGACAGCTTGTCGTGAAGCCAGAAGATGGGATTCTGGCTGAGCGGGGTGGGGTCGAGCCAGCGCTCGCGGAAGACGGTCTCCACGTCGTAGACCGCAGGCCCGCTAATCGCCGCCTGGACGTCGTGCCAGGCCGGCCGGTCGCCGTACGCCGGGGCCATCGCCATGGCCTGCGGGTCGCCGTCGTGCCGGGCGGTGTCGCGGCGGGTGAGGCACAGGTCGATGCCGCCGACGTAGGCGACGTCGCGGTCCGGTGCGCCGGCGTATCGGATGACCACCATCTTCTGGTGGTGCGAGCCGCCCGTGCGGACCCGCATGTCGAGCAGCGCCTCGGCGCCGTTCTCCTGCAGCTCGCGACCCAGGCGTCGGTTCGTCCCGGCCGAGAACGACAGCTTGTCCCAGTGCGAGCGCCAGATCAGCCCGCGCACGTCGACCCCGCGACGGTCCGCTGCCGACAGCACCTGCACCACCTCGGAGTCGGGGTCGTCGGTCAGCCGCTCCTCGGCGTCGCCGCGCCAGTCGGTGAAGTAGATCAGGTCACCGGAGCGGGTGGCCTGGATCTTCTCGTGGAGGTCCGCGAAGTAGGTCGCTCCGTGCACCAGCGGCCGGACGAAGTTGCCGGTCGACCACGCCTGGTCACCGGGGTGCCGGGCGTCCACCACGGTGCGACGGTTGCCCCGCTCGTCCTTGCCGAGCAGCCATTCCGACGGGTTGAACTCGACCATGTCGCACGCACCTCCGCGCCGACTGTAGTGCCGGGCTGCAGTTACAGTTCGGGGCCGTGCCTGCCGCCTACCGCTTCGAGACCTGACGCCGACCAGTCAGCTCTTGCCGGCTTTCGGCGGCGTGTCGGACAGAACTTGACTGGTCGGCCCGCCTGTTGACCTGCTGAAGGTCTGCCGTTCGTGCTCGCTCCACGGCCCCGCCGGGCGGCAGGCTGACCACATGGCAGAGCTGGAGGGAGCCGCACTCGTGCGGCGCGCGTACGACCGGTTCGGGTTCGGCGCCTCCGCGGAACAGCTGGCGACCGGCGCGAACGACCCCGAGCGGGCGATCTCCACGTTGTTGTCTCCGGTGACGTCGACACCCGGGTCGGACGGGGGTAGCGACCCGGGTGTCGCAGCCACCCCGGCACCGGACGTGCGCAGCGCCGAGCAGGCGGCCGAGATCGACGTCCCGCGCAAGCAGCTGCCGCCGGAGCAGCGCAGGGAGCTGAAGCGGGCCCGCAAGCAGCGCCAGCAGCAGATCACCGGATGGTGGCTGGACCGGATGGTGCGCGCCGAGCAGGCCGTTCCGGAGCGGCTGACCTGGTTCTGGCACGGGCACTTCGCCACCAGCATCCAGAAGGTGAAGTCGGCCAGCCTGATGCTGGAGCAGAACGTGACCCTGCGTCGACTCGGCGGCGACACGTTCCAGACGCTGGCCCAGGCGATGATCATCGACCCCGCGCTGCTGGTCTGGCTCGACGGCAACGACAACGTCCAGGGCAGCCCGAACGAGAACCTGGGCCGGGAGTTCCTGGAGCTGTTCAGCCTGGGACACGGGCACTACAACGAGACCGACGTCCGCGAGACCGCCCGCGCCCTGACCGGCTGGAAGATCAACCGCACGACCGGGAGGGTACGGCTGGTCGCAGCCCGGCACGACGACGGCGAAAAGACGATCTTCGCGCGACCCGGGAACTACGATGCCGGGTCCTTCGTCGACCTGGCCTGTGACCAGGCCGCCACCGCGGCGTTCGTGGTCGGCCGGTTGTGGTTCCGGCTCGTGTCGGCCACGGCACCCGACGACGCCACGAAGGAGCGCCTGGTGGCGGCGTACGGGAAGAACGGGGACATCGCCGCCGTGCTGACCGTGATCAGCACCGAGGCCGCGTTCCGGGCCGGCGGCACCTCGCTGGTCAAACAGCCGGTGGAGTGGACGGTGGGTCTGCTGCGCGCGACCGGCGTCGTCCCCTCGGCGTTGGAGGACAACCAGCGCCAGCGCCTCGTCCAGCTGCTGCGGGGCATGGGTCAGGTGCCGTTCCTGCCGCCGAGCGTCGGTGGCTGGCCGGCCGGCACGTCGTGGCTGACCACGGCGTCAGCGTTGTCGCGCACCCAGGCCGCCAGGTTGATCACTTCTGCGGCCCAGCAGAGCAAGTCGCTCGACGTCGCGGTCAGTCCGAAGGCCGTTCCCGATCACGTCCGCCAGCTGCTCGGGCTGGACGCACTGAGCGATCGGACCCGGTCGGCGGTCGCGGCGGTCGCCGACTCGCTCCCCCACGCGGTGGCGGTCGCCGCCTGCTCGCCCGAGTACGTCGTCTCGCGCTAGTGCCGCCGAAGGAGCAGACATGAGTCTCGACCATCCCGACTGCGACCCCCCGCCCGACACGTCGGACCGCACGTTGCGTCGTGGGGTCGGGTCGCTCACCCGGCGTCGGTTCCTCGCCTGCAGTGGGGTCGTGGCCGGCGCGGCGCTGGCCGCCGGAGCGACCCAGGTGCAGTGGCACGATCTGCTGGCGGCGGCGGGCGCGACGCCCCTGGACCCGAGCGCCGGTGTCCTGGTCGTCGTCGCCCTGTACGGCGGCAACGACGGCCTCAACACGGTCATCCCGGCCGACGACCCGACTTACCAGCGGGCCCGCCCTGACCTCGCGTACCGAGCCGACGAGGTGCTCGACCTCGGCGACGGACTCGGCCTCAACCCGGGCATGACCGGCCTGAAAGCCTTGTGGGACCGCGACGAGCTGGCGATCGTGCGCGGGGTGGGCTACCCGGCGTTCGACCACAGCCACTTCCGCTCGATGGCGATCTGGCAGACTGCATCACCCGAGACGCCGTTGCCGACCGGCTGGCTGGGGCGGTGGCTGGACGCGAGCACCACCGACCCACTCGACGCGGTTTCGCTCGAACCGGTGCTGCCGGCGTTGCTGGCTGGCAGCAAGCTCGCGGCCGCATCGTTCCCGCTGAGTGGGCTCAAGCTGCCGACGGGCAAGCTGAGTCGGGCCTTCGAGATGCTCGGCGTCGCCTCGCCCGAGGACGGACCGTGGCAGGCGGCCGCGGCGAAGTCGGTTGCCGACCTCAAGCTCGCGGCGTCCACCTTGGGTCCGGCGGCGAACACGAAGCCGAGCGTGTCCCCGGCCCCGTCAACGGACCCGGGCTCCGACAGTGAGGACCCGAACGGGGGCAAGGGGGCGTCGGCGGGCGGCAACGCGATGCTGGACGCGCAGCTGCAGATGGTGGCCAACCTGGTCGAGATGGGGGTTCCGACCCGGGCGTACTCGGTCTCGTTGGGTGGCTTCGACACCTATTCCGACGAGCGCGGTACCCAGCAGCGGCTGCTGGCCGAACTCGATGCGGCGCTCAGCCGGTTCCAGGCCCGGCTCGACCGAACCGGCCGCGGTCGGCAGGTCGTGACGATGGTCTACTCCGAGTTCGGCCGTCGGGTCCAGGCCAACGGCAGCGACGGTACCGACCACGGCACCGCCGGCCCGATGTTCGTGCTGGGGCGGGGGGTGCAGGGCGGCTTCCACGGCGCCGAGCCGAGCCTCACCGACCTCGACAACGGGGATCTGCGCGCCACCACCGACTTCCGCTCGGTCTACGCCACGATCCTGGACCAGGTACTGGGGGCCGACCCGGGAGCGGTGCTGGGCGGTTGGGACCAGCGGGTCGAACTGCTGTCGGGCTGACCCCACTCAACCCGGCAGCGTCAGCAGGAACGCCGCACCCGGCACGCCGGCGGGCGGCTCCTCGCACGTGAGGCGGCCGCCGTGGGCCTCGGCCCAGCCGCGCGCGATCGACAGGCCCAGACCCGAGCCTCCCGAGTCCCGACCGCGATCATGGTCGAGCCGCACCAGCCGCTCGAAGATCCGCTCGCGGTCGGCCGGGGCGACTCCGGGACCGGAGTCCATGATCATCAGCTCGGCTCCGGTCGGCCCGGCGCGCACATCGATCACCACCTGGCCACGATCACCCGCGGCTCGGACGGCGTTGTCGACCAGGTTGCGGAGCACGCCGATGATCTTGTCCCGGTCGACGGCCAGCAGGACGGCCCGGCCGCGGACCTCGACGCTGACGCCAGGGGCCACCAGCGCGATCCGGTCTCGCTCGGCGACGGCGAGCGCCGTCAGGTCGACCTGGCTGCGGTGCAGCTCGGGATCGGCGTGGGCGCGGGCGGCCGTGAGCAGATCGGTGATCAACCTGCCGGCACGGCGGGACTCGCGGACGAGCAGGACCTCCAGCTGCTCGCGCTCCTCGAGCGTCAGGGATCCCTGGTGCAGCAGGGTTTCGGCGGCAGCCTGCACCCCGGTGATCGGGGTCCGCAGCTCATGAGCGGCGTCGGCGAGGAAGGCGCGGGTCCGGGCCTCGGACGCCACGGCCCGGGTCTCGGCCCCTTCGAGCTCGTCGAGCATGTCGTCGAACGCGGTCGCCGTCCGGCCGAGCTCGGTGTCGCGGCGGGTGGGCGCGAGGCGGGTCCCCCGGCGGCCGTCGGCGATCCCACGCGCCAGCCCGGCCATGGTGCTGAGCGGGGCGAGGGCGTACCGGGTGGCGAGAGCGACCAGCAGGGCGGACAGCACGACGGCGCCGAGGCCGCCGATGATCAAGGTCCGGCGCAGCGAGGCGTGGTCCCGATCGGTGAGATCGGTGTCCACGGCCAGCACGAGGACGGCGCCGTCGACTCGACCGGTGCCGGCCAGGGTCGTCCGTACGGTGCGGATCTGCGGCCCCGCCGGCGGCGGCACCCCGAACACCGCCCCCCCGCGTAGGGTCAGGGTGGCGTCGACCCCGTTGGCCGAGACGCGGTTGACGATCTGCTGCGGGCCGACCCCGGTGCGGGCAAGCTGTCGGGCGAGCTGCGCCCGTCCGGTGAGCAGGGTCGTGAGGTTGCGCTCGGTCTGGGCGAGATAGACGCGGTCGACCACCACGCCGAGCACCAGCACGACGACCGCGACGACGACGGTGACCACCGCGGTCACCCGGAGTCGCAGGGAGACGGTCCGCAGGTGAGCGTCCCTCACGTCGATGTCGGCGTCGATCACTCAACCCCCAACCGGTAGCCCCGACCCCGCACGGTGTGGACCATCCGCGGACCGGCGGTCTCGAGCTTGCGTCGCAGGGCCGAGACGTGCACCTCGACGACGTTCTCGTCGAAGCCCTCGTAGCCCCACACCCCGGTGAGCAGCTGCACCTTGCTCACCACCCGGCCCTGCGCGTGGGCCAGGTAGAGCAGGATCTTGCGCTCGGTCGCGGTGAGATCGAGCGGCTGGCCGCCGCGGCGCACCTGGGCACCCTCGTCGGCGATGGTCAAATCGCCGATCGCGATCTCGGCGCCGCCCGGTGCGACCCGGCGGAGCACCGCCTGGGTTCGAGCCATCAACTCGGCCATGGCGAACGGCTTGACCAGGTAGTCGTCCGCCCCGCCGGTCAGCCCCCGGACCCGGTCGGCGGTCTCGTCGCGCGCGGTCAGCATCAGCACCCCGGCTCGGCTGGATGTGCGGATCACCTCGAGCAGGGTGAAGCCGTCGCGGCCGGGCAGCAGCACGTCCAAGATCACCAGGTCAGGACCGAACCCGGCGAGCTCTGCCTCCAAGGAATGACCCGAGGCCAGCCCGTGCACGGTGAACCCGTGCCCCCGGAGGGCGGTCTGGACGGGGATCCGGATCGCGTCGGCGTCCTCGACGAGGAGGATGCGCGAACCGGCCATGGCCCCAGTCTGCCGCTCTGCGCGGGTGGTGGTGGCAGGCTTGCCCCGTGACGGTGCCGCAGGGGTTCGTGCTGTCCGGTGATCCGGTGACCGCGGCCCGATCCCTGCTCGGAGCGATCCTGCGGCACGGTGAGGTAGCTGTCCGCGTTACTGAGGTCGAGGCGTACGGCGGCGGTGGCGACGCCGCGTCGCACACGTTCCGCGGGCCGACCGCCCGGAACGCGACCATGTTCGGTCCGCCCGGTCACCTCTACGTCTACCTGTCCTACGGCATCCACTGGAACGCCAACGTCTCCTGCGCGGCGGTCGGGATCGGAGCGGGAGTCCTGCTGCGCGCGGGTGAGGTGGTCGAGGGGATCGGCGTGGCCCGTTCGCGTCGGGGTCACTCCACCGACCGCGACCTGGCGCGGGGACCCGGCCGGCTGTGCCAGGCGCTGGCGATCAGCAAGGAGCGCGACGGCGACGACGTCATCAGCGGCACAGCCCCGGTGCGCCTGTGCCCGCCGCCGACGGTGATCGCCGCCGAGTCGGTCAGCACCGGTCCCCGGGTCGGGGTCAGCCGGGAGGCCGAGCGTCCGTGGCGGTTCTGGCTCGCCGGTGACCGCTACGTGTCGGCCTACAAGCGCAGCCCGCGGGCCTGACGCACGCAGCGCAGCCCGCGGGCCGGACGCACGCAGCGCAGCCCGCGGGCCGGACGCAGGTCAGACCTCGCCGACCAGCGCCTCGCTGTGCCGCTTAGTCGTCAGGTCGAAGATCGCGTACCCCAGGACCACCAGGAAGCCGAGGGCCGGCATCAAGAAGCCCGCCGCCTGGCTCCCGGTGGCGTCGACGAGGGCGCCTTGGATGGGGGAGACCAACGCCCCGCCGAGGATGGCCATCACCAGACCGGCCGCCCCGAACTTGGTGTCGTCACCCAGGCCCTGGAGGGCGACCCCGTAGATCGTCGGGAACATCAACGACAGGCAGAGCGAGATGCACACCACGGCGACCACGCCGACGATGTTCGGGCTGAGCACGCCGGTCAACGCCAGCACGACACCGAGCCCAGCCATGGCGGCCAACAGCTTGGTGGGTCGGAAGATGCCGAGCAGCAAGAACATCACGAATCGGCTGATCAGGAAGAGGATCAGACTGGCCTGCAGGTAGAAGCCCGCCGTCCGCTGGGGGGCGTCGATGGCGTACTCGACGTATTGGATGGTGAACGACCAGGTGCCCACCTGGGCGAAGATGTTGAAGAATTGAGCGATTACGCCGTAGCGGTAGTGGGGGTTGGCCGCCAACCGGCCGAGCCACCCCTTCTTCTGGACCGTCCCGCTGAGCTCGTGCTCGTGCTCGGCCTGTTCCTGCGGGATGGGCATCTTGCGGAAGGCGATGACGACCCAGATGATCACCAGGACGGCGGCGATCCCGAGGTAGGGGCCGAGGACCAGGTTGAGGTCGTGCTCCTGTGCGGCGAGCAGGGGAGCGCCCTCGGTGGGGGACCCGTCCTTGCCCAGGACGAGGTTGGGGGTGATCACCACCGCACCGAGCAGCACGCCGATGTTGGCGCCGACGGGGTTGAACACCTGGGCGAGGTTGAGCCGGCGGGTGGCGCTGTCCTCGGGCCCCATGGCGATGGCGAACGGGTTGGCCGAGGTCTCCAGGATCGACAGCCCGGCGGCGAGCACGAACAGCGCACCCAGGAAGGCGCCGTAGGTCAGCGCGAAGCTCGCCGGCAGGAACAGCAGGCCGCCGATCGCGGCCAACCCCAGGCCGGTGAGCACGCCGACCTTGTAGCCGAAGCGACGGTTGATGAACGCCGCCGGGACGGCCAGCAGGAAGTAGGCGCCGTAGTAGGCGAACGTGACCAGCCCGGACTGGAAGTTGGACATGCCCGCGAAGATCTTGCGGAAGACGCTGACCATCACCTCGCTGAGGTTGGCCGCGGAGCCCCACGCCGCAAAGCAGAGGATCAGGAGCACGAACGGCACGACCAGGGCTGGATAGACCAGCTTCGGTTTGCCCGTCGTGGTGGTCCCGGCGAACTTGTCGCCGTCAGAGCTCGTCGTCGTCATCATTCACCATTCCACTGGGGGTCGAACAACCGTTCGTGATCACATCGGGATCACGGTAGTGCACCGGTCGGCGGCTGACCAGAGGCGCTCAAGGGGCAGAACTGGTCACGGAAGTTTCTCGTGGAACAGCCGCAGAGTGGAGGGGGCCCGGAGCATCGGCTCGAGCTCGGCGTTCCCGCGCTGGTTGTGCTCCGAGGCCATGTGCTCCTCCCATCCGCCGCGCGAGGCGAACTTCTCGATCATGGTCCAGGTGTCGGGCTCGTTCTCGGTCGGTACGCCCTCGAAGGAGACCCCACCCTGGACGAGGTGCATGAACTCACATCCCTCCTCCTGCTGAGATGCGGCCCGCATCCGGTGCAGCTGGGCCTCGGCCTCGGCCTGCTGATCGAGCTTCGGACGGATCGTCACCACCAGGAAAAGGGCGGTTCCGGGGTCATCGGTCTGGTCGGTCATCGGTGCTCTCCTCGGGCGGACGGCAGTGTGGGCGAACTCGACTCTGCACCCCCACCCGACCCGGAGGTCGGCCGGGTCCCCTTACGCGTCCAGCGGCTCGAGGGAGCTCAGCAGGGTGGGGATGAATTCGGCCACCGACGGGTGGATCGGCAGCGCATCGCGCACCGTCGGATAGGGGAGGCCCGCCTGCATGGCCAGACCGAGCTGCTGGGCCAAATCGTCACCGTGCATCCCGAAGAAGCAGGCGCCGAGGATGTCGTCGCTGTCGGCGTCGACCAGCACGCGCATCATCCCGATCGTCTCGCCGTCCAGCACCGCGCGGCTCACACTGCTCATCGCCAGGTCGGCCTTGAGGACGTGGCGACCCGACGCCCTGGCCTCGGCCTCGGTCATCCCCACCCGACCCAACGGCGGGTCGGTGAACATGGCGTACGCGGTGATCCGGCCGTCGAGGCTGCGGTCGGAGTCCGCGAGGATCTGCGCGTCCTGGTAGGCGGTGTGGGTGAACGCCCCGTGCCCGTTGACGTCGCCGAGGGCCCAGACACCGGGGACGGAGGTGGCGAACCGGGAGTCGATCACCGCGTACCCCCGGTCGTCGAGCTCGAGTCCGTGGTCGGGTCCGAGCAGGTCGATGTTGGGCCGGCGTCCGGTGGCGAAAAGCAAGTGGCTGCCGCGGAGGGTCTCGCCGTTGTCCAGCGAGACCACCAGTTCCAACCCGTCCTGGCTGACGGCGGTGGTCTTTGCCTTGACCACCCGGACGCCTTCGTCGCTCAGCATGTCCTCGATCTGCTGCGACACGTCCGCGTCCTCGCGCGGGGCAACTCCGCCGCCGGCGACCACGGTGACCTCGGAGCCGAAGCGGCCGAACATCTGCCCGAACTCCAGGCCGACGTAGGAGCCCCCGACCACGATCAGTCGTTCGGGCAGCTCGGTGAGGGCGAGGAGGCCGATCTCGTCGAGGTAGTCCACCCCCGCGAGGCCGTCGACCGGCGGGATCACGGCGCGGGCGCCGATGTCGAGGTAGACGGCGCGGGAGGTGAGGGTCCGGTCGCCCACGGTGACGGTGTGGGTGCCGTCGGCGCCGGTGACCAGCTGGCCCTGACCGTGGACCAGCTCGATGTGCTCGTCAGTGTCCAGCCAGTCCTGCAGCGGCGTGCGCATGCCGTCGATCATGTCGTGCATCCGCTTCATCACCGCCGGGAAGTCGACGGTCACCGCGCCGGTCTGCACGCCGTACTCGGCCGCCCGTCGGGCCAGGTGGGCCACCACGCCGCTGGCCCGCATCGCCTTCGTCGGGCGGCAGCCGTGGTTGAGACAGGTACCACCGACCTCGGCCATCTCGACCACCGCGACCCGCTGCCCCTGCCCGGCCAGCCGACCGGCCACCCCGGGGCCCGCCTGCCCCGCTCCGATGACGATCGCGTCGAACTGCTCCGTGGTGCTCATGCCGCGAGGTTACGGCGTCCGGGCCTCAGATCGGACGACGGCGGGTTCCGCAGGGAGCGCACAGGATTGGTCAACCGATCAACGATCTGTCTACACTCCCTGGAGTTTGGTAACGGTTTGGTATCGGGGAGCCCCCACCCCGCGAGAAGAGGAGCGTGGTACCCGGTGGCTCGCCCACGACCACGGCATGCGGTGCGCCCAATCGGCCAGCGGGTCACTGACCTGACGCGGGTCGACGTCGTCCGGACCGGGTTCGGAGAGGCCAGGGTCGTTCAGGCCCGGGTCGCCCGGATCGCGGTCCCCGCGCTCGCCGTCGCCGCTCTCGGGGTCGGCGTCGCCGTCTCGCTCCCGCAGCCGGCCGCGACCACGGCCGTACCGGCCAGCTCCAGCTCCCCGCTGGGTCGCGCGAGCGAGGAAGCAGTGAGCCGCGCCAACCTTCGCCCTGCGCTTCCCGCAGCGTCGACCGCCGCCCGTGCTGCAGACAGGGCTGCCGAGAAGAAGGCGGCCGCCACGAAGGCTGCCGAGGTCAGGGTCGCAGAGGTCCGGGCCGCGAAGGCTGCGGCGGCCGCGAAGGCCGCGAAGGCTGCGGTGGCCAAGAAGGCCGCCGAGCCGAAGAAGACCGGTGCGGCGGGCACCCGGTACGCCGAGGTGACGCTGAACCTTCGCTCGGCCCCCCAGGACTCGGCGCGGACGGCGACCGACGTGGCCTCTGGCGCCAAGGTGGCCGTCACGGGGTACGTCTCGACCAGCTGGGCGCAGGTGAAGTCCGGCCGCCGTACGGGTTGGGTCAAGGCGACCTACCTCGCCACGAGCAAGTCCAAGGTGGCCGCCCCCGCCGGCGGAGCCAGCTCGCGGGCAGGCACAGACATCAGTGGCCCCTGCGCGTCGGGCTCGTCGGTGGAGAACGGCCTGACGCCGGACGCCATCAAGGTCCACCGAGCCATCTGCCACCGGTTCCCGTCGGTGAAGTCCTACGGTGGAGTCCGCCCCGACTCCCTGCCCGAGCACCCGTCGGGCCGCGCGCTGGACGCCATGATCGCTACGAGCTCGCAGGGCCGGGCCATCGCCACCTGGGTCCGGGCCCACGCATCGCAGCTGGGGGTCAGCCAGGTCCTCTACGCGCAGCACATCTGGACGGTGCAGCGGAGCAGCGAGGGATGGCGGTCGATGTCCGACCGTGGCTCGGCGACGGCGAACCACTACGACCACGTGCACGTCACGGTCTACGGGAACGCCGCGAAATAGCTCGTTCGAGGGGGTGGCCACCGCCTCACGACGTCATTTGCGTCACAGCACCGGCGTGCCTTCCGACCCAGAGCACGGTTCCCTTGTGTGGGCCCCGGAGGCGACTTAGGGTTCATTCATGGTGGACCCATATCAGTTGACGCTCGGCGTGATCGCCGTGGTCATCATGATCGGTGTGCCGCTGCTCTGCGTGGCCGTCTTCGACCTGCTCGTCGGCGACTGGGAAGAGACCAAGCTGCGCTGGAAAGACCATTCGCTGTTCCGACGGCGTCGTCCGCTACGGCGCAAGGGTCCGCCACTGGAGAAGGTCGCTGCCGACCTGCGACGGCTTCGCGCCGAACTCACCCACGACGAGGGACGGTCCGCCGCTCATCAGCTGGGCAGCCGGATGGCCTACGACGTGATCCTCAAGCAGGCGTGCGGGATGCTCGGCGTTGAGCACGAGCTCGACCAGGAGACCGTGGGGATCGAACGCGACCTGGAACGCTTTCGGATCGAGGCGGTGCTGGAGAGCGTCGGCGTCGTGCTCACCCAGTACCCGCCCGGGCAGAGCGAGCGGCACGGCCAGACCGCCTGAGCCGCGGTCGACGACCGATCAGTCGTCGGCGCGAGCGATCGTGGTGTGCACCGCGCCACGGAAGGTCTGCAGGTCCGACCACTCCCGGCTCGGGTGCACCCGGTTGGTGAGGATCGCTACGGCCAGGTCGCGGTCGGCGTCCAGCACCAGGCTCGTACCGGTGAACCCAGTGTGCCCGTACGCCTGCCCGGTGCCGGCGAGCTCACCCATGAACCCCGGGTCGTCGATCCGCAGCGCCAGCCCCGACTGGTATCCGGGCCACACCGTGTCGGGACCGAGCTGGGGCCGGACCATCTCGCGGACCAGGTCCGCGTCCAGACCGGGGAGGTCCCGGCGGCCGGCGAGGGCGTCCAGCAGGGCTCGACCGAGCACCAGCAGGTCGTCGGCCGTCCCGAAGAGTCCGGAGTTTCCGGCCACCCCGGACAGGCTCGCGGCGTTCTCGTCGTGCACCACGCCCCGCAGGTCGGTTGGACGGTCGGCCCAGCCGGGCGAGATCGTCGGCAGCACGCTGCCCAGGGCCGTCCGGTACGCGTCGTCCCGGCATTCGGTGGCAGCGATTCGGTCACGATCGACGCCGGCTCGCAACGGCCGATAGCCCAGTCCGAGCCCGAGTGGATCGCTGACCCGCTCGGCGACGGTCTCGTCGAACGGCTGTCCGGTCAGCCGCTCGACGAGCAGGGCAAGGGTGAGGAACCCGGTGCAGGAATAGACGAACGTGGAGCCGGGAGCCCGCTCCGGGATCGCCGCCAGCACCGAGGCGGGTCGGCGGACGGGGTCGGGTTCGGTCTGCCACAGGTGCAGCACGGCCGGCAGTCCGGAGGTGTGGGTCAGCAACTGGCGCACCGTGATGGCTTCGGTCTCGGGGCGTCGGTACTCGGTGAGGTGGCGGGCGACCGCGTCGCCGAGCTCGAGTCGGCCGTCGTGGACCAGCCCCAGGACCACCAACAGGGTGACGACCTTGGTGAGCGAGGCGAGGTCGAAGACGGTGTCGGCCTGGACCGGTATCCGGTCGGCGGGCCGGAGCTCGACGTCGTCGAGGTAGCGCAGGGCGTCACCGGCGTGGATCGTCCGTCGGTCGGTGCCGTCGTCGAGCCCGACCACGGCCCCGGGGTAGCTCGGGTGCGGTTCGTCCGTCAGCCCTGCCAGCAGCAGGGGGCGCACACGTGCCAGCGCGCGGTCAGCGGACCAGGTCATCGGTTCACCGTAGTCGTCGCCGGATTCCCAGGTCGCCTCGGCGAGTGGGTGCCCGGTCGCCGCCAGGGGTAGGCGATTTGGTTGGCTGGGTCGATGTCTGCGGCCGAGGACGTGTTCGCTGGGCTTACCGACGCGCAGAAGATCGGTCAGGTGATTTCCACCTCCGTCGGCCACCACTCATCGGTGATGGTCGACCCGCCCGTCCCCGAGGACCCGGCGGCGGACGCGTTCTGGGCCGCCCACGCCGAGGCGATGCGGCGGGATCGCGCGCGGGTGACCGAGCTCGTGGAAGCGTACGCGCTCGGCGGGGTCTGTTACTTTCCCGGCCGGCTGGACGGGAGCCGGCCCGATGAGGTGGTCGCGACGATCAGGGAGCTGGGGTCGGCGGCCGAGCTGCCGCTGCTCGTCTCCACCGACCAGGAGGGGGGTCGGGTCGCCCGGCTGCGAGGCGGGTTCACCCTCTTCGGGTCGGCGATGTCGATGGCCGCGACGGGTGACCCCGCCGCCGTCGCAGCGGCGGCGTACGTCACCGGGACCGAGCTCCGAGCGGTCGGTATCCAGCAGGTGTTCTCCCCGGTCTGCGACCTCAACCTCAACCCGGCGAACCCGGTGATCGGCACGCGGTCCTACGGCGCGACCGCGGCCGACGCAGCGCCCTACCTGCGCGCCGTGGTGGAGGGCTTTGCGCGGGCCGACGTGGCGACCACCGCCAAGCACTTTCCCGGTCACGGGGACACGGCGACCGACTCGCACCTGGCCGTGCCGGTGCTCACCCACGACCTCGGTGACTGGCGGGCGGGTGAGGGGGCGTCGTTCGCGGCGGCGATCGCGGCTGGGGTCGACGCGGTGATGACCGGGCATCTGGTGCTCCAGGCCGTCGACCCCCGGCCGGCGACCTATGCGGGTCCGGTGCTCACCGGGCTGCTCCGCGAGGAGCTGGGCTTCGACGGGCTGGTGGTCACCGACGCCCTGGGCATGAGCGGTGCGGTGGGTGACCTGGTGGACGCGCTCAACGCCGGCGCCGACCAGCTGTTGATGCCCCCCGACGTCCCGGCCGCCGTTGCGCAGTTGATCCGCGCCCTGGACGACGGTCGGTTGCCGGTCGAGCGGTTGGGCGAGGCCTGCCTGCGGGTGCTCCGGCTGAAGGAGCGGCTGGGGCTGCTTCCCGGCCAGCCGTCGTACGTCGGTCCGGGGCGCGAGGTGCTCGGACAGCACCAGGCGGACGCAATCGCCCTGGCGGCGTCGGCGGTGACCGTGCGGGGTTCCCGGCCGGCACCGGTGGCGCGCCGGGTGGCGCTGCGCGGCGGCTCGGAGTCCGTCCGGAGTCGGCTGGCCGGGGCGCTGGCCGAGGTCGGGGTGACGGTCGCCGCCGACGCCGGGCCAACGGTGGTGTTGGTGGGTGACGCCCCGCCGGTGGGGGTCGGTCCCGACGACGTGCTCGTGGTCACCGGGCTGCCCTACGTCGCCGCCGGCTTGGGTGCGGAGCGCCCGGTGCTGCTGACGTACGGCGACAACGCGACCCACCTCGCCGCCGTGGCCCGGGTGCTCTGTGACCCCGACCTGGCGCGGGGCCGGCTGCCGGTGCCCCTGTCCTGACCCGAGTGCGCGGTCGTCGTCGGATCGCCGACCGGCAAGCGACCACGAGTGCGCCCTCGCGGGTGCGTGCAGGCGGTGTCAGGTCAACTGGTGGGAGCGAACAACCGGACGAGGACGAGAGCCGGCCGCTTGTTGGGGTCAGCCGGCGGACTCCAGGTCGAGCAGCCGGGACTTCGCCACCGGTCCGCCGCGGTAGCCACCCAACGAGCCGTCGGCGCGCAGCACCCGATGGCACGGGACCACGATGGGGACCGGGTTGGTCGCGCACGCCGAGCCCACCGCACGCACCGCCCGCGGGCTGCCGGCGGCCGACGCCACCTGCGTGTAGCTCTCGGTCCGGCCGAAGGGGATGACCCGGAGGTGGTCGAGCACGGTCCGCCGGAAACCGTGGCTGAGCCGGAGATCGACCGGCACGTCGAACCTGCGGCGTCGACCGCCGAAATACTCGTCGAGCTCCCGGGCCACCGGGTCGAGCCGGGCCGGGGCGGCGAGCACCCGGGGGCTGACCAGGGTGGCGAGCTGGGTCAGCACGGCGTCGTGGTCCTCGGTCCCGAAGGCCAGCCGGAACAGCCCGGCGTCGGTCGCCACGAGCAGCAGGGAGCCGAGCGGCGAGTCGTAGGTGCGGTAGACCAGCTCGGCCAGCCCGTCCCGCTCGGCGGCCGCGGTCAGCCGCGTGTGCAGGTCGGTCAGGTCGGTGCTGCCGAGGAGAGCGTCGAGGTCGATCATCGGTGGGTCCTTTCGTCGGGGCGCGACGCGGCGCGGGTGGGGACGGCGAGCAAGTCGCGCAGCCGGCTCATGCCATCGGCCGCGGCCCGCCGGACGGCGTCGGCCGAACCGCCGAGGATCTGCGCGACCTCGGCGTACGACAGCCCGGCCACGTGGTGGTAGGCCACGCTCCGCCGTTGTCGGTCGGTGAGCTGGGCGAGCGCGGCGTGCAGCTCGGGACGGCCGCCGAACGGGTCGGGGTCGGTGAGCCCCGGCGGGTCCACATCCGGCGTCGGTACGGCGCGGCGCCGGCGGGCGCGGACCACGTCGATCCCCTTGCGGTGCGCGATCGTCACCAGCCACGCCTCGAGGTTGGCGTCGACCGGCAGCTCCGGGTAGGCCCGCAACGCGGCCAGGAAGGTCTCCGACCAGGCGTCGTCGGCGTCGTCTGGTCCGACCACGGCCCGACAGACCCGGAGCACGGTGGCCCCGTGGCGCTGCACAACCCGCTCGAACGGCGGCAGCCCGGTCGGCTGCGAGGGGGCGACCGGCGGTGGGGCGACGGGTGACGGCGTGCTCATCATGGGGTAGACGTCTCGGCAGGCGCGATTGTGAGGCCAGCGCCAGGACAGGCGGCGAACGGAGCGAGCGACGGCGTCGGCTGGTGCTGACCGGGCCGGCGGTGGTCGACGTCCACATTGCCCGAGAAGACCAGCACGGGGTGCGCGGTGCTCTCGGCCAGCGCCCGGGCGCCATCGCGGGCCTGGCCCGGTCGCCGGGTGAGGTCGATCATCGCGTCCCCCGTCGCGGGTGTGGACCGCGTGGTGGCCGACCGGGCGACCTGGGCGTCCAGCCACGCCGTACCGCCGAGCACGAGAAGGGCCACGCCGAACAGTCAACCCCTTCTCAGATCCCCTCGCACAGGTCCGCCATGGACGGAATACCCCAACGGGTGTGGTGTTGTACCGTATGTTCGACGTCGAAATGTTCGATGTCGTAAGTCAGATCCATCGCTTGAGAAGGAAGTACCGCCATGTCCCTCGCGCAGGCTCTTCGCCGCCGTCGTGAGATCGTTCGCAACCGTCGCCTCATGGACACCGCCATCGCTCGTGCCGCGAGCCCGGCGATGCGTGATGAGCTGATCATCGCCTCGCAGCGGACCATTATCCGCTGACCCGTCCGACTCAGGCTCCCGCACCGCTGCGGGGGCCTTTCGTCGTCTCTGGGGCCCGATCGACGGCGTGGCGTCAGCGGAACGTCGCGGCGAGGTGCGCCGCCAGGTCCGGCAGCAGCAGGGCAAATCCGGCCACCAGGCCGCCGACGCCGAGCACCAGGAGCAGGAACATCCACACCGGGGCCGGGATCCGGGTCAAGGTGGCGAGCTGGTCGGCGTCGGAGTCGCGGGCCCGTCCGGTCCGGCGCTGTCGAGCCAGCTCGAGCACGGGCTTGGGGGCGGCGAGCAACAGCACCCAGGTGATCAGGTACGCCGCACTCGACTGGGCGGTCGGCGGGAACCACCAGCTGACCGCAGCGATCGCCGCACCCCCGAGCAGCAGCACCACGAACCCGTAGGCGTTGCGCATCTGCAGCAGCAGCCAGACCCCGACGGCGACCAGCAGCCACAACACGCCGAGGCTGCGGCCGGTGGCGAGCAGGGCGGCGGCGCCGACCCCGGCGACGACCGGTCCGAGGTAGCCGCCGAGCAGCGTGAGCACCATCCCTGGTCCGCGGGGTCGTCCACGGGAGAGGGTCAGGCCGGAGGTGTCGCGGTGCACCCGGATGCCTTCCAGTTGGCGGCCGGTCAGCACCGCCGCAACCGCGTGACCACCCTCGTGCGCGACGGTGACGAGCAGCCGGGTCACTGGCCAGAGCGGCCGGAGGACGACCAGGGCGACTCCGAGCAAACCGATCGACACGATGGCCGAGGCGGAGGGGAGTGGCTGCGCGGCGATGGCCCGGCGCCAGATCTCGGCCAGCACCGCGCCGATCGAGCGCATCACGTCCTCCACCGCTCCAGCATGGCCAAGGGTGCGAGCCCGCGCACAGGAATCGCGGTTTCCTTCCCGCTAAGAAACTAGATAAACTAGCGACATGGCTTACCCATCTTTGTCCGCTGACCGGGTCCGTTCTGTCGTCGTCGCCCTCGCCGCGGTGGCCCAGGTGGCGGTCGGGGCCTTCGGCGGAGCCCAGACCGGAGCGATCTCCGACGCCAACAACTCCCCGGTCACCCCGGCCGGCTACGCGTTTGCGATCTGGGGCCTCATCTACCTGGCGTCGCTGGCCCTGGCCGTTTATCAGCTGCTGCCGAGCCAGATCGGGCGCGAGGTGCACCGCCGTACGGGCTGGTGGTTGGTCGCCGCCTTCGCCGCCTCGACGGTGTGGGTCCCGGTCTTCGGTCTGCAGGTCCTGTGGTTGTCCCAGGTGATCATCCTGGTGTTGCTGGTCTCGCTGGCGGTGGCGATGTCACGGATGGCAACCCGGCCGGCCGCCGGTCTGAGCGAGCAGGCCCTCCTGCGTCTTCCCACGGCGACCTACCTCGGCTGGGCGACCCTGGCCACCATGGCCGGCTTCGGGCTGGTCCTGCGCTCGTGGGGGATGCCGGCCGACTCCGTGCTGACCACCATGATCTCGCTGGTGCTGATCGTCTTGGCCACGCTCGTCTGCGTCCTGGTCGTGCTCCGTTTCACCGCCCTGGCCGGCTTCGCCTTCACCGCGGGGTGGGCCCTGGTCGCAGTTGTCGTGGCGAGCTACGTGCCGGTAATCAGGCTGGCCGCGGTCGTCGGTCTGCTGGTCGTGGTGGCGACCCTGATCATCCGCACCGGACGCAGCTCGCGGAAGGCCCAGCTGCTGCTGGGCTAGTCCAGGGCTTTGCCCGGTTCGCGTGAGGTCGCGCCCTCGTGAGGTCGCGCCCGCGCGCCTGGTCACCGCGACGGTCGGCAGGTGCGTAGCGGCTTGGTTCTGGCCGGCGTGGGCGAGCCCCCGACGAACCGGCTGGCCTGGCGCTGATCCCGCGCCGACCAGTCAAGTTCTCCGGCGACACGCGCAGAACTGCGGCAAGGACTGACTGGTCGACGATCCCTCACCTGGTCGCGGCGGTGACAGGATGACGCCGTGGACGCAGACGTGCTCGTCGTCGGGGCCGGTTTGGCTGGCCTGGTGGTGGCCGACGAGCTCGTTCGCGCCGGGAAGCGGGTCGCGATCCTCGACCAGGAGAACGCGGCGAACCTCGGTGGTCAGGCGTTCTGGTCCTTCGGCGGCATCTTCCTGGTCGACACCCCGGCGCAGCGCCGGCTGGGGGTGCGGGATTCCTTCGAGCTCGCCTGGCAGGACTGGCAGGGTAGCGCCGGCTGGGACCGGTTGACCGGCGCGCATCCCGAGGACGAGTGGGCGGTCCAGTGGGGTCGGGCCTACGTGGAGTTCGCCGCCGGTGACAAGCGTCGGTGGCTCGAGACGCGGGGTGTGAAGTTCACCCCGCTGGTCGGGTGGGCCGAACGCGGCGACGGCCGGGCCGGCGGGCACGGCAACTCCGTGCCCCGCTTCCACGTCCCGTGGGGCACCGGGACGGGGATCTCCGAACCCTTCGCCGACCGGGCCCGGACGGCGGCCGCCGCGGGGTGGTTGCGGTTCTATCACCGGTACCGGGTCGACGGGCTCGTGATCAACCAGGGGGTCGTGACAGGGGTTCGCGGGGCGGTGCTGGCCCCCGACACGTCCGCGCGCGGGGTCACCTCGAACCGGGAGCAGATCGGTGAGTTCGTCCTTACGGGTCAGGCCGTGGTGCTCGCCACCGGCGGGATCGGGGCCAACCACGATCAGGTCCGGCGACACTGGCCGGAGCGGCTGGGTAGGCCGCCGACCACCATGCTCACCGGGGTTCCCGCCCACGTCGACGGGCGGATGCTCGACATCGCCAAAGCCGCCGGCGTGCGGTTGGTGAACACGGACCGGATGTGGCACTACACCGAAGGGGTGCAGAACTGGGACCCGATCTGGCCGAACCACGGAATCCGGATCCTTCCCGGCCCGTCGTCGATGTGGTTCGACGCCCGGGGTCGTCGACTCCCCGTTCCGGGGTTGCCCGGGTACGACACCCTCGGCACCCTCAAGCTGCTGCGCACCACCGCGGACCTGGCTGCCTACGACCACTCCTGGTTCGTCCTCACGCAGACGATCATCGAACGGGAGTTCGCGTTGTCGGGGTCGGAGCAGAACCCCGACCTCACCGACCACGATCTGCGGTTGCTGATCAGGAGCCGTCTCGGCAAGGGGGCGCCGCCACCGGTGGAGGCGTTCAAGGAGCACGGCGCCGACTTCGTCGTCGCCGACAACCTTCCCGAGCTCGTCGGTCGGATGAACGCGCTGACCGCGGAACCCCTGCTGAACGCCGAGTCGATCAGGGCGCAGATCGAGCAACGCGACGCGGAGCTCACCAACAGGTTCAGCAAGGACACCCAGGTGATCGGGATCCACAACGCCCGGAAGTTCCTCGGTGACCGGCTGGCCCGGGTCGCGAAGCCCCACAAGATCTTGGATCCTGCTCACGGTCCGTTGATCGCGGTGAAGCTCCACATCATCACCCGGAAGACCCTGGGCGGCATCCAGACCGACCTCGACGGTCGGGCGCTCGATGGCGACGCCCGCGCGATCCCCGGACTCTTCGCCGCCGGTGAGGCGGCGGGCTTCGGTGGCGGTGGCGCCCACGGCTACAACGCCTTGGAAGGCACGTTCTTGGGCGGCTGCCTCTTCAGCGGAAGGACCGTGGGACGGTCCCTGTCCCGACAGCTCTGAGCACCACGCCGCCAGGTGCGCAGCCGACCGGGTCAGGTGGGTGAACGCGGCGAGCTCAGAGCGCGCCGGTGGTCCACAGGGCCGAGGTCGAGCTGCTCAACCGGCCGGCGAAGGCGGCTGCTTGTTCGTCGGTCAGGCCGCTGACGAAGTCGATGATGCCGCGCCCGCGACCCATCCGCGCGAGGTCTGTCTCGTCGACCCGGGGCTCCCCGTCGTCTCCGGCCAGCTGCTCGGGATGGGCCTCGGCCACCCGTCGGTAGCCCCAGGTTGCCGCGGTGACCAGGTCGATCAGACGTCGCGGGGCTCGTTCGGCGTCGACCCGGTCCGACAGCCAGGCGTCGAAGCCGTCGACCAGCGTGGTCAGCGTCTGCGCCTGCCCACGTTGGAACATCGCGAGGTCGGGTCGGTCGAGGATGAAGTACCGGTGGACGAACTTGAGCACCGAGACTTGGTGCCAGGCCGCCGGCGTGAGGTAGGCGTACGCCGAGCGCACGTGCGGCTCAGGGGTCAGCGCAACCGACTCGATCAGGAAGTCGATCCAGGCCGAGACGAATCCGCTGATCACCCGGTCCGAGGCCATCGACCCGTCGTACGGCTCCACCAGGACGGCGTCCACGAAGTCGTCCCCGACCCGCTGCACCGCCTGATCGAACAAGGTGTCGTCGAAGGCCCAGTCGTCCTTGCTGGCCAACCGGCGGCGCAGCCGCTCCAACCCGCTCCCCGGCCGCCGACCCGTGGACGCGAGCTCGGCCGGGGTCGCCCCCGCCAGCCCGCGCCGATCCCCGCGCCAAGCCCGGAATTCTCCGGCGACCGGCGAGTACTGCAGCACCCCGGCCCGGTGAAAGTCCTCCACGTCGTGCAGCGAGTAGGCGATGTCGTCGGCGAGGTCCATCACGGCGCACTCGAGGGTCTGCCGGCCCGCGGGGACGCTGGGGAACGCGTTCCGGGACTCGACCAGTTCGTCGAGGTCGACCACGTACGCGCTGAACTTGGCCGCTCCGGGACCCTCGGGTCCGAGCCCGGCGCCGCGCGGGGGGACGTCCCAGCCGGAGGGGTGTTGGTTCAGCGGGCTGGACGGGGGTTCAGCGAAGCGTCCCCACGGGTACTTCAGTACGGCGGCCCGGACGGCGGCCGTCAGGTTGAGCCCCTCGTCGCCTGGCCCGTGCACGGCCAGCTCGGTGAGGATGCGGAAGGTCTGGGCGTTGCCCTCGAAACCGTCGGTGATCCGGAAGCGCTCGCGGGCCAGCTGGTCGAGCACGCGTTCGCCGTTGTGCCCGAACGGGGGGTGGCCGAGATCGTGCGCGCTCGCTGCGGCCTGCACCACGACGTGGTCGAGACCACCCAGCGCGTCGACCACCGCTGGGTCGGTGGTCCGGAGGAGGCGGACGGCGATGGCCCGGGCCACGGCGGCGACCTTGATCGAGTGGGTGAGCCGGTTGTGCACGACCCCGCCGGTGGCGGCGGAGGTGACGACCTGGGTGACCTCGGCGAGGCGGGCGAAGGATGGGGCGAAGCGGATCCGCTCGAGGTCGGTGCGGAAGGCCGACTCGACCTCGGTGCCGACGCCAGCCCGGTCGGGCTCGTCGTAACGGCGGGTCGGGCGGGAAACCATGGCCCCAACCTAGCGAGCACGTACTGCACCAAAACGACGGTTCGTCGGGTCCAGCGGACCTGCTCCAGGCGTAGCGAAGGACCGCCTCGGCCCACGAGTCGTCCTTTTGGTCCGGGAACGGCTGGAGGCACGTCGCGCCGAGGCGTTCCGAAACGCAATCCGCCTCCTGAGCGGCCGGCCGACCTCGCTAGGTTGAGATCGGAAGTCACCGCCCCGAGGGAGACCACGTGATGAGCACAACCCCGAGCAGCACAACCCCGAGCAGCCCGACCCCCAGCAGCCCGACCGCCGCCCCGGTTGACGCCACCACGACCGCGGCCTGGGCCGCCCTGACCGCCCGGCGGGAGGGGTTCGAGCCTGACCTGCGGGCCTGGTTCGCCGCCGACCCCGGGCGCGCCGCGACCTTCAGCTTCACCGCAGCCGACCTGCACGTGGACCTCTCCAAGAACCTGGTCGACACCGATTTGGTGGCCGAGCTGGTGGCTCTGGCCGACCAGGTCGGGCTGCGGGAGCGCACCGAGGCGATGTTCACCGGTGCGCGCATCAACGTCACCGAGGACCGAGCCGTGCTGCACACCGCACTTCGGCTCCCGCGTGACGCCACGCTCGAGGTCGACGGCCACGACGTGGTCGCCGACGTCCACACCGAGCTCGACAAGGTGTACGCGTTCGCCGAGAAGGTGCGAAGCGGTGAGTGGACCGGGGTCACCGGGCAGCGGATCGAGACCGTGGTCAACATCGGTATCGGCGGTTCCGACCTCGGCCCGGTGATGGCGTACGAGGCGTTGCTGCCGTACAAGACCGAGGCGCTCAGCTGCCGGTTCGTCTCCAACATCGACCCCTCCGACGTCTACGAGAAGACCGCCGATCTCGACCCCGAGACCACGCTGTTCATCGTCGCGTCCAAGACCTTCACCACCCTCGAGACGCTGACCAACGCCCGACTGGCCCGGGCCTGGCTGCTCGAGGGACTGGGTGACCAGGCGGGTGACGACGCGGTGTCCAAGCACTTCGTCGCCGTCTCCACCGCCTTGGACAAGGTCGCCGACTTCGGCATCGACCCGGCCAACGCGTTCGGCTTCTGGGACTGGGTGGGGGGGCGCTACTCCGTCGACTCCGCCATCGGCACGTCGCTGGTCGTGGCCATCGGCCCCGAGAACTTCGCGGACTTCCTCGCCGGGTTCCACGCGATGGACGAGCACTTCCGGACCACGCCGTACGCGCAGAACGTGCCGGCCCTGATGGGGTTGCTCAACGTCTGGTACGTCAACTTCCTCGAAGCGCAGAGTCACGCGGTGCTGCCCTATGCGCAGTACCTGCACCGCTTCGCGGCCTACCTGCAGCAGCTGACCATGGAGTCCAACGGCAAGGGTGTGCGCTGGGACGGCACCCCGGTCACCTCCGACACCGGGGAGATCTTCTGGGGCGAGCCCGGCACCAACGGCCAGCACGCGTTCTACCAGCTGATCCACCAGGGCACCCGGATCATCCCCGCCGACTTCATCGCGGTCGCCAACCCCGCCCGGCCACTGGTGGACGCCGACGCGGGCGGGGCGGACGTGCACGAGCTGTTCCTGGCCAACTTCTTCGCCCAGACCGCAGCCCTGGCCTTCGGCAAGACGGCCGACGAGGTGCGGGCGGAGGGGACGGCCGAGGCGATCGTGCCGGCGCGCGTCTTCACCGGCAACCGGCCGACGACCTCGATCATGGCCTCCGCCCTGACCCCGTCGGTGCTCGGCCAGCTGATCGCGCTCTACGAGCACATCACCTTCACCCAGGGCACGGTGTGGGGCATCGACAGCTTCGACCAGTGGGGCGTCGAGCTGGGCAAGAAGCTCGCCCAGCAACTCACCCCAGCGGTCCAGGGCGACGAGTCCGCGCTCGCCAGTGCGGACTCCTCGACCCAGGCGTTGATCTCCTACTACCGGGAGCACCGCACCCGCTGACCCCCGGGGCGGGCGGGAGCGTCAGGCCATCGTGCGCTGGCCGTCGATGGTCTCCCGGATGATGTCGGCGTGGCCGGCGTGCTGGGCGGTCTCGGCGATGAGGTGGATCAGCACCCGCCGGTTGCTCCAGGACTCCTTGGCGAACCACGGTGCCTCGGGCAGGGCGTGCGCCAGGTCCAGGTCGACCGTCTGGACCAGCTCGACAGCGCGCGCGGCGACCACGGCGTACGCGTCCAGGACGCCGGCCAGCGTCTCGTCCGCCAGCAGTCTGAAGCCGTCCGCGTAGGCCTGGTAGGCCGCCTCGTTCTGGTGCTCCCAGTCGACCTGCTGGTCGGGGGCGCCGTGCTCGATGAAGTCGAGCCACCCCGCCTCGGTGGTGGTGACGTGCTTGACCAGGCCACCGAGGCTGAGTGTGCTGACGGTCGGGGTGAGTCGGGCCTGCTCGTCGGTCAGACCCTGCGCGGTGACCAGGAACAGGCCGCGTTGCTTCTGCACCATCGCGATCAGCTCGTCGCGCTCGGCGCCGCCGGCCGTGTTGGTCGTGGTCTCGCTGGTGGACTCGGTCATCGGATTCCCCTCGTGCGACGGCTGCTGGTGCGGCTCACGTGACGACGCACTGCGTCATTTTCTGACCGCACGATTCCGACCGCAAGAGGAGCTGAGTCGTTGTCCCCGGCGTTCGAACGGCACACCGCCGGGCGCCGGTGTCGTGCCGGCGCTCCGGTGGGTTCGTTCCGGGGAGTTCGTTCCGGGGAGTTCGGTGAGCCGTGACGACCGGGTGCGGGGTGGACTTCCGGGTTACAGCTCGGGCCCTTCGGAGCGGAGCTTGTCGACCTCGGACATGGCTTCGCGGAGTCCGGAGAGCCAGGTCTCGGTGTGCTCGCCGACCAGCTTGACCGACCAGGCCAGCGCCTCGGAGCGCGAGCGGGCCACGCCGGCGTCGACCAGGGTGTCGAGCACCTGACGCTCGGGCTGCCGGAGCCGGGTCATCACCGGCACGGAGATGTGGGTGAAGAGGGTCTCGACCTCGCCGAGCCGGGCGCCCCAGGCGATCTTGCGGCCGTAGCGGGCCTCCGCCTCGAGGGCGATCTCGATCCGCCGGTCCCGGCTGTCGGCGCGGAATCGAGAGATCCGGCCCTCGGCCGCAGCCCTGTCCTCCGGGGGGTCGTCGACGAGCGTGCCGACCACCACGATCTCCTCGCGGTCGACGGTGATGGTCACCTCGCTGAACCAGTCCGCCGGCAGGCGACCGGTGAACCAGGCCTCGGCGTCGTCGGCCGAGGGGACGTCGACATTCTGCCAACCGCCAGGTCGACCGAAACCACGTCGTCCGGGTCCGCGGCCCTCGCCGCGACCCTCAGGACCTCCGGGCCCACGGCCACGGGGGCCGCGCCGGGGTCGTTCGTCGTTCTCAGGGGAGTCGCTCTCCTCCGGGCGGATCCGGGGGCCATGAAAGCCCGGTCCGCGATGATCCAGATGCCTGCGCATGGGATCTCCTTTCGTTGTCGTGAGTAAGTGTTACACAATTACACCACTACAAACAAGAGGTAAGCCGACTCGTCGCTACCGCGGTTCACCACCGGCGGGTCGCCGTCGGAGCGTCAGGTCGCGGACCGTCTTGACGCAGGCGAGTAACTCGCGGGCCACCCCCGTGCGCCACGAACGGTGAAGCGGCCGGACGGACTCGTCACCGACCCCGACCGCGTCAACCCCGAGCGCACGCGCGGTGGCCACCGCACGCGGCAGGTGGTAGCTCTGGGTCACGACCGTGAGCCGCTGGTGGCCGTAGACCCAGCGAGCACGCCAGCACGAGTCATAGGTGTCCAGTCCGTACGGGTCGGTGGTGAGGGCCGCCGACGGGACTCCACGGTCGAGCAGGAACCGCTGCATGGCCGCGGGCTCGTCGTACTTCGGAGCCGCTCCGTCGCCGGAGAGCAGCAGGTGGCCGACCCGCCCCGCGACGTACAGCTGGCGGGCGAGCTCGAGCCGAGCAGCCAGGAAGGGCGAGGGAGTGCCGTCGGTGAACACCTGGGCCCCGAGCACGAGGGCGACCGGAGAGGCGGGTACGTCAGCGGCCGGAAACCGGTGACCGCGGGCTACCGCATTGACCCAGGTGAGTGAGCCCAGCACGGCCAGGAGGGCTCCGATCGGCACCCCGGAGAGCAGCAAGGAGATCCGACGCACGACCTCAGGTTAGGTCCGCCTGCTGTGGACAACCCCCCGACCGGGAGCGTCATCCACAGGCGGTGGCCCGGTCCGGCGGACTGTCGGTGGTCGGGAGCACGATCCTCAGCATCCGGTGAGGTGCCGGCTTAAGGGGGAGTGAGATGGAGACCATGACCAACAACCACGACGCAACGGTGGCCCAGGCTGACGCGACGGTGGCCCAGGGTGACGCGACGGTGGACCAGGGTGACGCGACGGTCCGGCGGGTCCCGACCCGGGGTCCCTACGACCTGGCCCGGGTGGCGACGATGGGGTTCGGGCACCGCGACGAGCCGGACTTCGACGGCGTCATGCGCCTCGCGTTCTGCGTCGACGACGACTACGAGACCCAGGCCGGGGTCGCGGTGCGTCAACATGGGTCCGAACTCGAGCTGACCGTTGACGGTGCCGCGGATCTGGGCGCGGTGACGGGCCAGGTCGCGCGGGTGGTCTCGGTGTACCACGACGGGGAGGCGTTCGCCGAGCTGGGCCGTCGCGAGCCGGAGGTCGGGCGGTTGCAGGCCGCGGCGCCCGGCTTTCGGCCGGCACTGTTCTACTCCCCCTACGAAGCGGCGGTCTGGTCGGTGATCAGCGCCCGCCGGGCCCGCGCCCAGGCCATCCGGCTGCGGCAGCGACTGATCGAGGCGCACGGTCGGTTCTTCGACGTCGCCGGGGTGCCCACCGGAGCCCTGCCCACCCCGAGCCGGCTGCGGGCGGTCACGACCCTCGGCGGGCTGCCCGCTGACCGGATCCCGCGACTGCACGCCATCGCGGAGGCGGCACTCCGGGGTGAGCTGAGCGCCACGCACCTGCAGCAGCTCGGGCCCGACGCCGCGACCACCGAGCTCCAGCGGCTGCCGGGGATCGGACCGTTCTACGCGTCGTTGGTGGTGATCCGCGGCACGGGCTTCGTCGACGTGCCGGTCCTCGCCGAGCCGCAGTCCCGGGCGGCACTGCTGGAGCTCTACGGGCGACCCGCCGACGCGGACGACGCCGAGCTGTTGGCCCTGACGGATCGCTGGCGGCCCTTCCGCACCTGGGTCGCGGTGCTGGCGCGTGTGGCCGGCGGGTCGACCTGAACGGGGAAGGGGCCCGGGGACCGTCGTGGCCGAAGCGTCGGCGAGCACAATGACGGGATGCCCGAGGGAGACACGGTCTGGTTGGCGTGCCGACGTCTGCACGTCGCCTTGGCCGGCCGAGTGCTGACCCGCTGCGAGTTCCGGGTCCCGCAGCTGGCCACCACCGACTGGACCGGTACGACGGTGCGCGAGGTCGTCTCCCGCGGCAAGCACCAGCTGATCCGTTTCGACAACGCCTGGACCCTGCACACCCACCTGCGGATGGACGGCGCCTGGCGGCAGTACCGGGCGGGGGCCAAGTGGTCGGGTGGCCCGGCGTTCCAGATCCGGGTGGTGCTGGGCAACGCCCTGGCCACCGCGGTCGGCTACCGGCTGCCCGTGGTCGAGATGGTGCCGACCGCGGCCGAGGACAGCGTGGTCGGTCACCTCGGTCCGGACCTGCTCGGTCCTGGCTGGGATCTCGACGAGGCCCTCCGCCGGCTCCGGGCCGACCCGCGGGGCACCGTCGGCGAGGCCCTGCTCGACCAGCGGAACCTGGCCGGGATCGGCACCCTCTACCGCGCCGAGACACTCTTTTTGCAGGGCGTTCACCCGCGCACCCCGGTGGCCGAGGTCACCGACCTCCGCCGCGTGGTCACCCGGGCGAAGCAGCTGCTCGAGGCCAACAAGCACCACGGCGAGCAGTCGACCACCGGTGATCTACGAAGCGACCGCCAGCACTGGGTCTTCGAGCGCTCGAACAGGGCCTGCCGACGCTGCGGGACGGCGATCGAGACCGAGGAGTTCGGCCCCCGCGGTCAGGAGCGTCGGAGCTATTGGTGCCCGCACTGCCAGCCGGCCCCGGCCTCCTGATCCCCCGCTCGGCGGGCGGGAAGGGGAGGGGCGTTTGGCGGAGGCGGGTGGCGGAGGCGGGTGGCGGAGGCGGGTGGCGGAGGCGTTCGGCCGGAGGTGTTTGGCGATGTTCGCCGGGGGCGTCTGCGGCGGGGGGCGTTGGCCGGAGGAGGAGGCGGACGTCAGGGCCCGGTGAGCTCCATCCCCAGCAG
>JBPCRP010000040.1:0-19122 GCA_050996715.1 Propionibacteriaceae bacterium | reverse complement strand
ATGCTGGGGGAATTGGTAGTCAACTCGACCGTCGTAGGCGCTCTGTCCGTCGTCGCCGTAAGCGGTGAGCACGTGGTCGAAGACGAGCTGCACCTTCAACTTGAAGATGTCGAGCGTGTAGGGCGTCACAGGCAGCGCTTGGTCCAGGACCCGTCTGATAGTGCTGTCGACATCGTTCTTGACGTCGACCTTTCGACGCCAGTCCTGGACGAGCTTGTCGTGGAGGTGGTCTAGGAGCTTCTTCGCGCTGGCCTTGACCTGCTCGCGCTCGTCGTCGGTCAGTACGGGATCGGGCTGGGTCAGAAGGTCGAAGATCGCGAGCTCTTCCTCGGTCAGGCCCTCTCGTACCGACCGCTCCTCCTCCTCCGTCAAGGTCTGTGACAGTTCAATGAGGCGTCGCAGGTACTCGTCAATGTTCACACTGCCGGCGTTGTAGTCCGAGATGAGCTGCTCGATGCGTTCGACCAACTCGTAGCGGCTTGGGTTGCGGGTGGCTGCTCCGATGGCCTGCTGGCGGAGCAGCTGGGCAAGCCGATCCGTCTCGGCTCGCTCGCGGCCTGCGAATTTGGCTGCCAAGCCCTCAAAGTCAATCTGGGACAGGTTGATCAAGGGGTCACGCATTCTCCCCTCGGCGGCCGCCCGAATCACGTACTCCTGGGCACCCACCGACCGGTCGAGTAGGGCGTCCACTGCATCCGTGACTTCCTGGATGTCTGCCTCACGGGGTCGCGTGACCTCTGCGATGCGTTCGGCAATGACCCGGATCGCGGCGACGTTGCGCTGTTGAGCGGCAGCGTTTGGATTGGGCAAGAGAGCCTTGAAGAGCTTGCGCAACCGGCGGGCCTTCTGCTGGAACTCAGTTCGAGTGTCTTCGTCAACGAGCAGCGCCTCTACTGCGGCGTCACGCTTGACGACGTGATCGAACCCCTCGGCGTCCCTCATGGCGGCAAGATCCACCCCGATGCCGGAGCAGAACTTGAAAGCGTCGGCGACGGCTGCGTCCAGCTCGCCCGAGAGCGCCTCAATGATCTCGATAGGCGACTCGCCAGCTCCTGCGGCTCCATAGATCGCAAGGGCCTTCTCCAGGTTCCGGAAGACGCCGACGTAGTCGACGATCAGGCCGTTGTCCTTCTCCGGGAACACACGGTTGGCGCGTGCGATCGTCTGCATCAGCGTGTGGTTCTTCATCGGTCGGTCCAGATAGATCGTCGAGACGCTCGGCGCGTCGAAGCCGGTCATCCACATCGCGCAGACGAACACTAGGCGCAGTGGGTCCGCCGAGTCTTTGAACTCCTCGGCGAGATCCTCGCGGTTCATCCGCTCGCGGTGGGGCCGGATGTCGAGTCCGAGGTCGTCGAGCAACTTGAGCTCGTTCTGACTCTGCGAGACCACCACCGCCATGTCGGTGGTCTCCATGAGCTCGATCCGAGACGCCAACCAGGGTCGCTCCAGCTCGGGCAGAGCGTCGTGCTCGACCCTCAACTCGTTCAGGTGCTCAGCCCAGGTTTCTCTGACCAAGTTGTACATGCGTACAGCAGCGGCTTTGTCGAGCCCGACGTACATCGCCTTGCCGCTGAAGCCACGGCCCACAAAGTGGGTGACGAGATCTCGAGCGATCGTCTTCAGGCGCTGAGGACGTGTCAACAGCGTGTACTGCTTGCCGAAGGCACGCGCCAACTGTCCCTCGGCGTCCTCATCGAGCTCGGCCTCTTCAAGAAGTGCGTCGAGCTCGTCGGAAAAGTTCTCGTTGACCAGTTGGAGTTCAGGGATTCGGTTCTCGTAGTAGAGCGGGACCGTCGCGCCGTCCTCGATGGCGTCGCGGAAGTTGTAAACGCTCACGTAGTCACCGAACTGCTCGCGAGTCGCCTGCTCCTCACCGGCGATCAAGGGGGTGCCGGTAAAGCCCATCATCGAGGCATTCGGTAGCGCCGTGCGCATGTTGAGGGCGAGAGTGTCGTACTGGCTGCGGTGCGCCTCGTCGGTAATGACGATGACGTCGGAACGATCCGACAGCACCGGCATCTGCCGCTCCCCTTGTGCCTTGGAAGGCTGGAACTTCTGGATCAAGGTGAACACGTACCGGTGATCGGCAGCCAACAGCTCGCGCAGGTGCGCGACGGACTCCGCATGCACCCGTGCCTCGGGCGAGATCGCTCCGGCGTCGGCGAACTCTCCGTGCAGTTGGGTGTCGAGTTCAGTGCGGTCCGTGACCATCACGAACGTCCACTTGCCTGTCACCTGGCGCAGCACCTTCTTGGTGAACCACAACATCGACAGCGACTTGCCCGAGCCCTGGGTGTGCCAAAAGACACCGAGGCGATTGTCCTGCTCGGCACGCGCCCGGTGGAGGTTCTCGATCGCTGCGTTGACGCCGAGGTACTGATGCGAGCACGCCAGGACCTTGATCAGGCCACCCGGTCGCTCCATGTAGGCGACGAAGTTCTCAAGCAGGTCGAGCAGGACAACTGGATCACAGGTGCCGCGCAGGGCTGTCTCTAAGGCGACCGCGCCGCGTGTTCCTAATGCGTCGATGACTTTCCAGTCGTTGAAAAGCTCCCACGGTGAGTACGTCGATCCGACCTTGGCAGTGCTGCCGTTGGACAGCAGCACGAAGCAGTTTGAGATAAAGAGTTGAGGGATGGTGTCGCGGTAGTCGGTCAGGTTGTTGTCGAAGGCCGACTTGACCGACTCGTTGGGCTCCTTGAACTCCATCAACACGAGCGGGACGCCGTTGACGAACAGGGCAACGTCAAGACGGCGGCTGTGGAGGTTGCCCTTAACCCACATCTGCTGCACAGCCAGCAGGTCGTTGTTCCCGGGGTTGCTCAGATCGAGGTAGCGAAGGGTCTCGAACTGCTTGTTGCCCTTATCGTCGGTCCACTCGGCCTGGTAGCCGTCACGCAGTAGGTCGTGGACCTCACGGTTGGCGCGTACTCGGTGTATGACCGAGCGGTCTTTCGCGAGCACCTCGATGGCCTCGTCGATTGAGGAGTCAAGCACGTGCCCGAAGTTGAGCTTGCGCATCGCGGAGCGTAG
Organism: Propionibacteriaceae bacterium; assembly: GCA_050996715.1. Lineage (GTDB taxonomy): Bacteria > Actinomycetota > Actinomycetes > Propionibacteriales > Propionibacteriaceae > Microlunatus. The sequence continues at coordinate 16,086 of JBPCRP010000040.1, read as the reverse complement.
CCGGTGGGTAAGTACGACGTCACGTTGGGAGTCACGGCCCAAGGTGCCGCCGGCCCCCAGAGTCTCTTGGAACGCATCCACCGAGGTCCAGCCCAGCTGCTGCAGTAACTCCATGCTCGGCTTCTCGACGTAGAAGTACTCGGGACCCGTGGGAGTCATCACGCTACCTGCTCCGCGAGCAGCGCATCCAGATCGAGGGTCGACACATCGATCTGCCCAGTCACGAGCTTCGGCAGAAGGTGGTCGCGCAGTGCAGACAGAGTTTGGTTGTAGGCCAGCAGTACATCCACTTGCCCTAGCATCGGCCGCACAGCAGCAGTAAAGGCACGGGCGATCGATGGTACAGGCTGGACTAGTTCCAGCGACTCTACGTCGGACTTCCTCAGCTCGGTCTGGCCGGTCGCACCGGTACCCAACCGCTCGATTTCTCCCTGCTGTTCTAACATGCCCATCGCAAACAAGTAGGCGAAGGAGTTCTCCGCCGGGCGGCAGATTGTGACGTGGGAATCAACGGTGACATTCTCACTAGAGCCGCGATACATCGCGACCCTCCCGAGTGTTCCCACCCCGGTCGAGTTAATGAGCACATCTCCAGAACGGATCCGCTTTGTATCCGATACTAAGCGCTCCTGACGTCGTGAAGGGCCCAAGGACACTCGACCATCACGGATACACTTCTGATTGAGCACCACCCAGGGACCGTGCTCGGCGTACTTCGGCGAGATCCCCCGGACGATCACTGCCGAGAGATCACGCGCTTGTCGAACGTCCCAACCATGAGGAATTGAGCCCTGCGGGGACTGAACCATGGGCACCTCACCATAGCCGGGGTAGCGGAACTCCACGAACCACTCGCGGTAGAGGGCCCGTGCCATCTCTTCCAGCACCTCCACCCGACGCTGGTTGTTCTCGATGAGGCTGTCAAAACACCTGAGAATCCGACCAATGTGGATGCGCAGGTCTGGCTCAGGCACGCGGAAGCGTAGTGCTTTCAAGGTTCCCTGCGTAACCAGCGGCTGCGCCGATCCGCCCGCGTAGCGATTGAGATTGGCTGAGCGAAGGAGGTAGTACAGGTAATCGACATCGTCCTTGACGCTTGGCTCGATAACGATGGTGTTATCCGACGCCCAGAACGGATCATGACTCACAGCGACCGAACCGCAGTACGCTCCCACCCGCCCGACGATAATCCCGCTGTCATGTCGGGCCTCCGACGATCCGCCGATAATACCATTCGATCCGAATGCCTTGTATTGCCCCACCTGGCCGGGCAGAACCGGTTTTCCACTGGAGAATCTGCCAAGGTCCGCAAGCACCGCCTCTTCCCACGCGCTCATATGCCGAGAATCCCTCGAACAGTGTCATCGACCTTCGAGCGCAGCAAATCGGCCTCGTCGCTGAGCATCGTGAACTCCTCGTACAGTGCTTCGAGGTCACCGATGAAGTCGACGTCGCTCTCGTCGACTGCGGCCGTGCCGGTGTACCGGCCGGGGTTTAAGCTCCAGCCCTGCGCTTCGATCTCCTCACGAGCGGCAACCTTGCAGAGCCCGCCGACGTCGATGTAGTTGCCATCAGGAAAGTTTTCTTCGAGCAGAGCCCTACTTCCCTCGCTGGTCTCGACGTCCTCGCCGCGGTAGAGCCGAACTATATTGGCCATGAACTCGATCTGGTAGGGATTGAAGTCGCGGTGTGCACGGTCGATCTGACGAAACATGTGCCGAGCGTCGATGAACAGCACGCTGCCCTCACGCGGTGTACCGGCCTTGGCTTTATCGAGGAACCACAGGGTCACTGGCAGGGCGACAGTGTAGAAAAAGTTGGAGCTGATCGCCACCATCACGTCGACGGTGCCGGACAAGATCAGTTGCTTTCGGATCTCCTTCTCCGAGTGGCCTGCGTCTCCGGCGGAGTTCGCCATGACGAAGCCGGCGCGACCCTTTGGGGAGAGTGCCGCGTAAAACTGCTGAATCCACAAGAAGTTTCCGTTGTCGGCCCTCGGCATGCCGAACGGGAATCGCTTATCGCCGGCCAGCTGTTCCTTCTTGATCTTGTCGACGTTGAATGGGGGGTTGGCCATCACGTAGTCGAAGGCACCGATCGCGCTATGAGGGTCCTCGTAGTAGCTGTTGGCCTGACGGATGTCGCCGGAGAGCCCGTGGAGGGCCAGGTTCATCTTGGCTAACGGAACGGTGTCCTCGGTCTTCTCCGCGCCGAAGACCGAGAGCTTGCGGCTGGCCGACTCGTGGTGCCGCTCGACGAACTTCGCGCATTGGACGAACATCCCGCCCGAACCGCAGGCGGGGTCGAAGACGCGTCCTTGGAAGGGCTGCAGGATCTCGACGATGAGGCGGACGATGGAGTAGGGCGTGAAGTACTCACCACCACCCTTGCCCTCTTGAGCAGCGAAGTTGGACAGGAAGTCCTCGTAGATGAAACCAAAAGCGTCACCTTCGAGTTGGGTGGGCAGCGGCGCGAAGAGGCGCAGCAGCTCGATTAGGGTTGAGCGCTCCAACTTCTGGTAGCCGCGCGGCAGGATGTCCTTGAGCTCAGAGTTCGCTGCCTCAATGGCCTTGATCGCGTCGTCGGTGGCCTTGCCGACGTCGTCCCCCTCGGGGAGGTCGACCAGGCTCGTCAGCCGCGATTCCTCAGGGACGTAAAGCACGGACCTCGCCTTGTAGTCGGCGATCGACGCCGGGTTGCGGGCGCTGGCCTTGGCTTCGACCTCGCCACGCACTCCCTCGAACCGGTTCTCGGCATACGCAAGGAAAACCAGTCCCAGCACCGGATCGCGGTACTGGCCGGGGGTGAGCTTAGAATTGGCACGCAGCTCATCAGCGGCAGCCCACAACGTGGCACGCACCTTGGCGAGATCAGTTGTTTTCACAGGTGAAGACTATCCGCGGCTCCTGCTGGCCCGCGGACACACGGGCCTCGACAGAAACTGGCCGCCACGGAAACCCGCGGCGGCCAGCAATTCTACGAAGATCTTCGCAACATTCTGCGAAGACCCTGGGGTGGAGGTGGCGGGAATCGAACCCGCGTCCTCAAGCGATGAACCAGGACTTCTCCGGGCGCAGCTGGCTAGTCGGTCTGCTTGGCCCCTACCCTCGCGTCAGCACGTGGTAGCCGGGCCCAGCCGCAGTTGATGTCCCCGACAGGCCCCGCGGCCGCTCTTGTCGAGTGAGTCTCCTTGATGAGGCCAGGATCCGGGACGGAGACGCTCCCGGTCTGACCGTTCGATCACTGCTCAGGCAGCGAGAGCGAACTGAGTGCGCTTAGAATTGGCACTTATTGGTTTCCAGAGATCGTTAACGAGATAACCCTGGATCCTCGGCCCGCTTCTCCTGGGACGGTCGTCCCGAGTCGAAACCGATCACCCCCTGTTGAGTTGTACCGTCGTCGCGGCACTTGCTCCCATGACGACTCGATCAGTCTAGCCGGTGCGCAACCTCAGGGCACCGGGGTTCGACGAGACTTTCCCGCGGTCTACTTCTCTGACAGCACGTCGAGCTTGACGACCGACTTGACCGGGTTCCGCCAGCCGGCACCCTGGGCGGCCTTGACGCCCCCGACGACGGTCAGGACCAGCCAGCCGATCCAGGCCAGACCAGCGATCCAGTTGGGGTCACCCGGGAGCACCCCGGCGAGGATGACGCTGACCACGATCGCGATGCCCGCGATGAGCTGAAAGTTGAACGCCTTCGCCGCCTCGCGCCGGGTGACGGAGCCCTGCGGGGAGATCAGGTAGACCGCCCCTGGGCCGAAGATCCAGGTGAGAAGACCCGAGAAGTGGGCGAGGGCGGCGACCCCGTTGCTGCCGCTCTGGGCAGTCGGTGCGACCGTCGCGCCGGCGCCGACGTACGGCGTCAGAGCCGGAACCTCGACCAGCCCGTAGAACGCCTGGTTGAGCTCCCGCCGGGTGTGCGCTTCGATGACCTGACCGATGCGGACCTCGAACTCGTCCTCGCTGATCCGGTTCTCGGCGTAGGCCTGCTGAAGCCACTGCTCCGCGCGGTCGCGTTGCTCGGCGGTGACGGGGATCTTGAGGCTGGGGTGCTCCGAGGTCGAGTTCATGGGAGCCAGCCTCGCCGGTGTCGTCGCCGCAGACATCGGGCACTCCCCCGGACCGACCCCGAGCCCTCCCCGATGTTCCGCGGAGCGCGGTGTCCCCTACGGTTGGTCGCCATGACCTCAGCGACCCCCGAAAAGCCCGAGATCGACTTCCCCGACGGCCCACCGCCCAGTGACCTCGAGATCACCGACCTCACCGTGGGCGACGGCGACGAAGCCGTCGCCGGCCGCGCCGTCAAGGTCCACTACGTGGGCGTGGCCCACAGCACCGGCGAGGAGTTCGACGCCTCCTACAACCGCGGCGAGCCGCTCGACTTCCCGCTCGGCGCCGGCCGGGTCATCGCCGGCTGGGACCAGGGTGTTCAGGGCATGAAAGTCGGCGGCCGACGCCAGCTGGTCATCCCGCCGCACCTTGGCTACGGGGACCGGGGCGCCGGGGCCGTGATCAAGCCCGGCGAGACGCTGATCTTCGTCGTGGACCTCGTCGCCGTCCGCTGAACCCGGGACGGTCGAACTGGCGTCCGCCCCTGAGAGGCGGCGCCCGTGCCCCGTGCCGGTCGACCTACCAGCCGCTGGTCCCGCCGCCACCACCACCGCCGCCGGCGAACCCCCCGCCGCCGAACGAGCTGCCGCCACCGAAGCCGGTGCCGCTCCCGCTCCCGCCGCTGGGCGGGACCGGCGTCGCAGCGGTGGTCAGACTGCTGGTCAGACTGCTGGCGAACAATCCCATGTTAAAGGCGTAGTAGTTCCCGACGTACCAGTAGGGCGTCGTGTCGGGGAGCCTCCCGGCGGCCACCAGATCCGAGCAGACCTTCGCCCAGCGGTCGGCAAGGTCGAAGGCGATGGCCCACGGCAGGTAGCGGGAGAAGATGTCCTCGCCCTCCTCGAACCGGAGCTGGTCGGCCTCCGCCGTCTCGAGATAGAGCTTGAACCCCTCGACCTGGTCGCAGACCGCCCGCCCGTCGGCGGTGCGTTGACCGTTCTTCAGCTTGTAGCGAATCACCGCGATCGTGATCACGATCGGCGCCAGCAGCAGCGCGAGCCACCACAGCGAATGCCCGACCTGGAAAAGCACGAACGCCACGATCGCGATCCCGCCGAGACCGAACCCGGTGCTGGACTTGGTCGCCGGCACCGAGGTGAACCAGCCGCGGGCACGGACCTGCGAACGCACCGCCTCGACCAGGGCCTGATGGGCGGTGACGATGCTGCCGCGGCTCGACAGTTCGGCTACGGCGCCGGGGGGTCGACCACCGAAGAGCTTGGTGAGGAGCACCGACTCGTGCGGCGCCGTGGTGCGAGAAGGATCCACCAAGGTCACCTGGTAGTCGTCCTTGTCCTGGCCCTGAACCGTGAGGACGCCACGGACGGCAAGGTCGATGATGGTGGCCGCCGTCTCCCGGGTGTCGACCTGACCGTCGACCAGGAGACCGGCCTCAGCGACGGGGATGTGCGGTGGCGAGAACGCCACCGGGATCTCGATGCTCTTGTCGTGGTAGCCGATCTCGGCGGTCTGACCGGCGTACGGCACGGTACCGGGCGGCAGCCCGACGTAACGGCGGTCACGGCCCTTGCGGCGCCACCAGAGCAGGCCGGCAATGGGCGAACCCACCACGACTGCCCCGCCCGCGATCCCGCCTCCGACGAGCGCGGTCTTCTGCGCCGGGGTCAGCGCCGAGGCACTCGGCTGCAGGTTCGGCGCGTTGACCGCCAGCAGTCCCGGCTTGATCTTGGTGGCCACCGTGAGCCCGTTGGCCGGGGCCAGCGAGTTCTGGGTGAAGCGGGCCACTCCTGCCGACACCGAGCTGGACGTGCACGGGTCGGTGCTGGAGCGTCCGGCCGGACCTGCGAAGCAGAGCGCACCGGCGTCGCCGTTGAGAACGCCACCAGGGACACTGACCGACACGGTCACGTCATTGGTTTGCGGGGTGCCGATGAACCCGGTCACGTCCCAGGAGAACTCGTCGTAACCGGGCGAGTTCCGCATCGCCCCGGCGACGTCGTAGGAGATGTCGTAGATCGCCGTCGGCGCGGCGACCTTCTGGTTCGGGTCACCGATCCGCAGCACGATGCTCTGCGAGCGTCCTCCGTTGTCGCTCTCGTCGATCGTGGTGTAGCCGTCGGGAGCCCCGGAAGGGCTGCTGACCGCGATGTTGGAATAGGTGTACAGGGCGTCCTGGTCGTCGTCGTACTTCTCGCGGGTGATCAGCTGACGTTGGATGCCGTGTCGCGCGGAATTGTTGTCGCCGAACCGGTAGACGATCCGCTCCTTGACCGCGACGACGCCGGAGGTCTGGACGGCGTAGCTCGCGGTGAACGAGTCGATCTGGTCCTGGGCGGCCGCGGCTGCCGGCCGGGCGAGCCCCAGGGCGAAGCCGACCGCCAGCAGAACTCCGGCGACGACGGCGAGCAGCCGACGGAGGGTCGGTCCAGTCATCGGTCGACGGTCGGGGTGATCGCTCATCGTGGTCACTCTCCTCGGTTGCGGGCAGCGAGTGCGCGCTGCGCCTCGCGGTTGGCGTCCCGCTCGGCGATGGTTTGCCGCTTGTCGTACTCCCGCTTGCCGCTGGCCACCGCCAGCTCGACCTTGGCGTAGCCGTCGGCGAAGTACAGCGACAGGGGCACCAGTGTCATGCCCGCTGAGGTCAGCTCGCGTTCGATCTTGGTGATCTCGCGCCGGTTGAGCAGCAGCTTGCGGGTCCGGCGGGCGGTGTGGTTGGTCCAGGTGCCGTGGCTGTATTCGGGGATGTGCGCCATCCGCAGCCAGACCTCCCCCTCGTCGACGGTGGCGAACGCGTCCGACAGCGACGCGTGACCCACGCGTAAGGACTTCACTTCGGTACCGCTGAGGACGATCCCGGCTTCGTAGGTGTCGTGGATCGCGTAGTCGAAGCGCGCCTTCTTGTTCTGCGCGACCATTCGTCGCTCCCGCTTGGCCTGCGCCGCCGCGGCCTTTGCCGCCCCACTCATCCCTGCTCACCTCTGACCCGTCACATCGCGACCTGAGTTGGTCACCGCCGCAGGAACCTTACCTGGGTCGTGGACCCGCCCTCCCCGTTCGGTGCCAGGCAACTCTCAACCTCAACGAGAGATCCATGACGAGGGACTCGATGTAGACAGAGTCCGCGCAGGTGTCCCCAGGAGGTCTCAGTACCAGGTCATCGGGTTGATCATCGACCCGTTCCTCCAGACCATCAGGTGCAGGTGACAACCGGTCGAGTAGCCCGTCGTACCGACGTAGCCGATCAGCTGGCCCGTGCTGACGTGCTGCCCCACCCCGACGGTGTAGCGGATCGCGTGGTTGTAGCCGGTGGTGACGTAGGACCCGTCGACATTGCCGTGGTCGATCATCAACCGGTTGCCGTAACCCGCGTTGAAGTACTTCTCGACGACGGTGCCCGAGTAGGCCGCGTGAATCGGCGTGCCGCATCCCGCGCCGAAGTCGGTGCCGTCATGCAGCTTCCAGTAGTGCAGCACGGGGTGGAGGCGCATGCCGTACGGCGAGGTGATCGGGGCGTTCACCGGATAGATGAAGCCATGGCTGGCCGAGCCGGCGCTGGCGGAGATGCTGCCGGAGCTTCGAGCGGGGCTGCTGGTCGAGGGACGGCTCGAACTCCGGCTCGACCTGCCCTTCCGCACGGCGGCGACCTTCGTGCGCGCCGCCACAGCTGCCTGCTCGGCTGCCCGCGCCCGAGCGGCCGCCCGCGCCGCCGTGGCCTTCTGAGCCGCGATCCGCATCGCGATCCGACGCTCGACCGTGCCGCGTTCTGACTGCAGCGCGGCGTACTGCTTCTGGTCGCTCGCCACGTCGCTGGCCGCCGATGCCCGGGCGCTCCGGGCCCGGCCCAGCAGCGTGGCCACCGACGCCGCCTGGGATTTGGCCTGCGCCTCAAGCGTCCTGGTCGTCGCGAGGTTCTCCGCCGCCGCCTGACGCTGGGTGGCGACCTGCTGCTCGAGCGTGGTCTGCCGGGCCTTCTCTGCCACCAGCTGGGTCTGCAGCTCCTGCAGCCGGACGATGGTGGCCTGAGTGGTGTCGAACATGGTGGTCGCCCACTGGATCCGGGTCTGGAAGTCACCCATCGAGGTACTTGAGGTCAGCAGGGCGATGGGGAGCAGGTTGGTCTGCTGCTGGTACTGGTCGCGGACCATGTTGCCGACCATGGCTTGCTCGGCGTCGAGCTCGCGCTGACCCTGCACGACCTTGGCCTTGGCCTCGGCCAGATCCGCTCGGGTCTGCCTCAGCTGCGCCGCCATCGCGACGTCGCGCTTCTTCGCGGCGGCGAGGTCGCGCTGGGTCCGCGCGAACTCGGCCCGGGCCACGGCCAGCTTGCTCGTCGCGGTCTCCACCGCCGCCACGGCTGCGTTCAGCTGATGGGTGGATTCGTTGAGGACTTGCTTCGTCGCCGCGATCTGGCGCTTGACCCGATCGCGCTGGTCGGTCAGCGAGTCGGCCGCCGCCAGCGGGGCGACGACGCCGGCGGTGACGGCACTGACCACCACGACAGCCAGGGCACCGCGCAGCAGGCGTGCGGTCAGCCGAACTGGCACGACACGTCGAGACGATCGTCTCGGGCTGTCCGGAACGTCGATACCGACGCAGGGGAGATCCGGCACGGCTTTCCCCCAATCCTGTGTGGCGAGCGGTCGAGCCCCGAAGGCTCACCACAGGTCGAGGTGTTTGCGGCACCTGGTCCTGCGAAGTCGTTTCGTAACCCGCCACATCACCTCACACTCTGAGGTACTTCCTGGTGGTCACGAGCGTGGGAATGATAGCGAGCAGGGTGCCGGTGATGGCAATAGCCACAATGGTCAGCCCCGTCTGATGAGGCCCGATCCAGGGTAAAGCCTTTATCGATACTTGAGCGTTCTTGGTGATGACTGCGTAAACGCCTGTGGCCAGTGTTGCGCTGGCGAGGCCGATGCCGATGACCGCCGAGATGATCGCCTCGAACAGGAACGGCAAGGTGATGTAGAGATTGCTCGCTCCGACCAGTCGCATGATGCCGATCTCGCGGCGGCGGGCGAAGGCCGCCAGTCTGATGGTGTTGGCGATCTGCAGCATGGCGGCCACGAGCAGCAGCCCCGAGGCGACGATGGTGCCGATCTGCAGGAACCGGAGCCACTTGAAGAAGGGGTCGAGGATCTGCTTCAGATCTTGTACCGACTGCACGCCCGGCAGCCCGTTCACCGAGCTCACCACCCCCTGGTACTGCTCGGGATTCTTCAGTTTGACCCGGAAGGACTCCTGCATCTGGCCCTCGGTCAGCGAGTCCTGGATGGGGTTGCCTTCGTAGGCCTGACGAAAGGCCGCGTACGCCTCGGCCTTGGTCTCGAAGAACACGCCGTCCGGAGCGACCTCGGGGTTGGTCTCCAGCGTGGCCCGGATCGATGACTTCTGCGCCTGGGTCACGTCCTGGCCGGGGCTGCAGTTGTCCCCCACCACGTCGGGGGTGCAGAGGAACACGGAGATCTCGATCCGGTCGTACCAGCGGCCCTTCATCAGGTCGACCTGCTGGTTGGCCAGCAACCCGGCCCCGAAGAGAGAGAGTGAGACCCACATGGTCATGACGACCGCGAGCGTCATGGTCAGGTTGCGGCGTAGGCCGCCGCCGGTCTCGGCCAGGATGTGACGAAAACGCATCGAATGAGGTCCTTCAGTTCTGGTAGCCGTAGACGCCACGACTCTGGTCGCGGACAACAGCTCCGTTGTCGAGTTCGATGACGCGCTTGCGCATCTGGTCGACGATGGTCGAGTCGTGGGTGGCCATCAGCACCGTGGTGTCAGCCCGGTTGATCCGGTCCAGCAGCTTCATGATGCCGACGCTCGTCGCAGGGTCGAGGTTCCCGGTGGGCTCGTCGGCGATCAGGATCATCGGCCGGTTGACGAACGCCCGGGCGATGGCGACGCGCTGCTGCTCACCGCCGGAGAGCTCGTCGGGCAGCCGGCCGCCCTTGCCGTCGAGCCCGACGAGGTCGAGCACCTCGGGCACGACCCGGTTGATCGTGGCGGTCGACTTGCCGATCACCTGAAGGGCGAACGCGACGTTTTGGTGCACGGTCTTGTTGGGCAGCAGCCGGAAGTCCTGGAACACGGTGCCGATCTGCCGGCGCATCCCGGGGACCTTCCAGCTGTGCAGCTTGGAGAGGTCACGACCCGCGACGTAGACCCGTCCCGTGGTGGCGCGCTGCTCGCGCAGGATCAGCCGGAGAAACGTGGACTTGCCGGAGCCCGACGCACCGACCAGGAAGACGAATTCGCCCTTCTCGATCTCGACGTCGACGTCCGCCAGGGCAGCGCGGCGCTGACCGTCGTAGACCTTGCTGACTGTTTCGAAACGAATCACGATGATTGGGGTGACCGGCTAGGGAGTTGGAACCCGAGGAAGGGCATGCTGAACGGCCTCTGAAAGTGTAAGTGACCGTTCTGTGATCCCTCACCATTGCCGGGGGCGCGCCGACTACGGCCACGAAAGCGTACGGCTGGGCACGGTTTCCTCTCGCCGTGCACGGCAGATCTCCCGGGTGCCGCGGGCGGAAACCAGGTTAACTTGGTTTCCTGGCGCTGTGCACGGCAGATCTCCCGTGTGTAGTGAGAGGACACCAGGTTAACTTGGTGTCCCGCAGCGGCTCAGGGAGCGACGACCTCCGAGGTCCGGCGCCAGCGGATTCCCGAGTCGAGGAAACCGTCGATGTCGCCGTCGAACACCGCGTCGGGATTGCCTACCTCGTGCTCGGTCCGCAGGTCCTTGACCATCTGGTAGGGATGCAGCACGTAGGAGCGCATCTGGGCTCCCCAGGAGTTGCCCCCGTCGCCCTTGAGCGCGTTCATCTCGGCCTGCTTCTCGTGGCGGGCCCGCTCGAGCAGTCGGGACTGGAGTACGCGCAGGGCGGCGGCCTTGTTCTGCAGCTGGCTCTTCTCGTTCTGACACGAGACCACGATGCCCGTCGGCAGGTGGGTGATCCGGACGGCGGAATCGGTGGTGTTGACGCTCTGCCCGCCGGGCCCCGAGGACCGGAAGACGTCGATCCGCAGGTCGGCCTCGGGCAGCTCGATGTGGTCGGTCTCCTCGGTCACCGGGAGCACCTCGACGCCCGCGAAAGAGGTCTGCCGGCGGCCCTGGTTGTCGAACGGGCTGATCCGCACCAGCCGGTGGGTGCCCTGCTCGACCGACAGCGTCCCGTACGCGAACGGGGCCCTCACCGCGAACGTCGCCGACTTGATGCCCGCCTCCTCGGCGTAGGAGGTGTCGTAGACCTCGGCGCCGTAGTGGTGCCGTTCGGCCCAGCGCAGGTACATCCGCAGCAGCATGGCCGCGAAGTCGGCGGCGTCGACCCCGCCCGCCTCGGAGCGGATGGTGACCAGGGCGTCGCGCTCGTCGTACTCACCCGAGAGCAGCGTGCGGATCTCGAGGCTCTCGATCGACTTCTGCAACGAGGTCAGCTCGTGCTCGGCCTCGGCCAGGGTGGAGGCGTCCGCCTCTTCCTGGGCCAGCTCGACGAGGACAGCGAGGTCGTCCAGCCGGGAGCGCAGCTGCGCCAGTCGCTCGAGGTCGGCCTGCAGCGCCGACATCCGCGACGTGACGCGTTGGGCGTTGGCCGGGTCGTCCCACAGGTCGGGGGCAGACACCTCGTCCTGGAGGCCCGCCAGCTCCGCTCGTTTCGTGGCGGGATCGATCACCGACTCGATCGAGGACAACGCCTGGTCGAGCTCGGTCAACGCCACGGAGAAATCTGGTCCAGCCACGATGATCTACTCTACCCATCGCCCACGCGGACCCGTCCCAGCCGCGGACCCGACCCGAAAGCGCAGGAGCAGCCGATGGACCCCGCAGACGACGTGGTGCTGGCCGTGGACATCGGCGGCACCAAGATCGCGGTGGCCCTGGTGCGGGCCGACGGCAGCATCGCCGCGGAGACGACCGCGCTCACCGCACCGGTCACCGATCCGGAGGAGGTCTTCGCGCCAGCGGCCGCCGCGATCTGCGAGGTGCTCGGAGCCGGCGGGGCACCACCAGGTCGTCCGCTCCGCGTGGGCATCGGTTCCGCCGGTCCGATCGACGGTCGGAACCACACCGTCTCGCCGGTCAACATCCCCGGCTGGCGCGCCTACCCGATCGTTGAGCGGGTCACCGAGGTGGTCCGACAAGCCACCGGTACGCCGCCCCGGGTGCGACTCGCCGGCGACGGGCACTGCTTCGCCCTCGGAGAACACTGGCTCGGCGCCGGCAAGGACGTGTCCACGATGATCGGGATGGTGCTGTCGACCGGTGTCGGTGGCGGTGCGGTCATCGATGACGAGCTGTTCACCGGGACCAGCGGCAACGCCGTCCACCTCGGACACATCAGCGTCAACGCCTGGGGGCCCCGGTGCGTGTGCGGCTGCCACGGCTGCACCGAGTCCTACGCCCGCGGCCCGGCCCTGGTCGCCGCAGCCAGGGCCCAGGGCTGGGCGGGTAAAGACGCGCAGGCGCTGACCGCCGACGCCCGGGCGGGCAACCGGATCGCCGTCGACGCCATCGACTACGGGATGCGAGCGCTGGCCGCCGGAATCGCCACCACGGCGACCGAGCTCGACATCACCATGGTCGTGCTCGGCGGGGGGGTGAGCAAGGCGGGCGAGGTCATTTTCGGCCCGTTGCGTCGACACCTGGTCGACTTCGCCACCTTGGCCTACGTCCAGGAGCTGGAGATCCGACCAGCCGAGCTGGAGAACGCCGGGCTGCTCGGGGCGGCAGCGCTGGCGCGCACGCTGACGGTGGTCACCGAACCGTCCTGAGGTGGTGACCCGGCCAGACGTCATTGCTCGTCGGAGCGGCGCAGGTCCGCCACGCTGACGAACTGGTCGATGCCGGGGCGACGGGCGGGTAGATCGTGGGTCCAGATGACCACGAACGCACCGAGGCAGCAGCCGAGCGCCAGCACCGGTCCCCCGACGCCGAACCAGACGACGGCGAGACCGATCAGCGCGAGCGCGACGACGACCACCAGCAGATGACCGGCCAGCCGCGCCCGGCGGGCGCGCCATCCCGCGTACCCGATCCAGGCGAGCATGGGCAGCGCGACGAACACCCAGACGTACGGCGACCCGAACGCGAACGCGCCCGCGACCAGCCGCACCATCGCGAGCAGGCCGACGACACCGATCAGCAGGCCCGCCAGGAGGCGGGCGGTGGGCGTACTCAACCACGTCGGCATGGGGTCAGCCTGTCAGGCGTAGCTGAGCTCGCTCGGCAATCGGTCGAACTGGGCCGAGTCGTCGGGGCCGACGCGCGCCCAGCGCCTCCGGGTACAGCGACCTTCTCGACCGGTGACCTGATCGAGGCGGGGCCGTCAGCCCGACGGCGTTGTCGAGGAGCACGGTGGGCGCAGAGGGACTCGAACCCCCGGCCTACTGGGTGTAAACCAGTCGCTCTAACCAACTGAGCTATGCGCCCGGACCAGCCAGGGAGCCTAGCCGGTGGAGCTCGACGGCGTGAGCTGGTTCAGGACCGCAAGATGTTCGCCCATCTCGCGCGCGTCACCGAGCTGGTTGACCACCGACCAGGCGATCCGCCCGTCGGCGTCGAGGACGAACGAGGCCCGCAGCGCACAGCCCGCCTCCTTATCGAAGACGCCGTACGCGTCGGCGATCTCCCCGTGCGGCCAGAAGTCGCTGAGGATCTCGAAGGGCAGCCGCTCCGTCTCGGCGAAGACCCGTAGCGCGAACACCGAGTCGCAGGAGATCGCGAGGACCCGTGCCCCGGTCGTCGTCAGCTCGGCGTACCGGTCACGCAGGGCGTGCAGCTCACCGGTGCAGATCCCGGTGAAGGCGAACGGGTAGAAGAACAGCAGCACCGGGGCCCCGCGGAAATCGGTAAGGCTGACCTCTGCGCCGTGGGTCGTCCTGGCGGTGAAGGTGGGCGCCGCATCCCCGACGCCGAGGGCGACCTTGAGGATCTCGGTCACCGATGCCCCACGACCGGCTCAGGACACCTGCTCGGATCAGAACGCCTCCAGCAGCGGGAACGCGTCACCGGCGGCCACCACGCGGGCGGACCAGCTTGGTCGCGGCCCAGTCGCCGGAGACGGCGGCGCCGTTGGTGAGCGTGAGACCGGCGGTGACGGCACCTTCGGCGAGCGCCGCGGCGTCGATGTAGCCGTCGCGCCCCACCTTGGGGGTGAACAGCCACACGTGACCGGTGTCGGTGAGGTCGGTCACCGCATCGACCAGACCGTCGACGAGGTCACCGTCGTCGTCGCGCCACCAGACCACCACGACGTCGACGGCCTCCATGGCTTCCTCGACCAGCTCGCCGTCGATGGCGTCCTCGATCGCGGTCCGGAGCTCGTCGTCGACGTCGTCGTCCCAGCCGAGCTCCTGCACCACCTGTCCCGCGCTCAACCCCAGCTTGGTGGCCACCGGAGAGCTATTACTCCCTGGTCGTGCCGCAGAACTCACTGCCCCATCCTCCTGACTGTCCCGCCGACGTGGGTCTCACGTGTGGCGTGATCACCTGCTCCGAATAGGGCCACACTGCCAGAGGGTGTCCGTCGAGTGAAGCCTGGCCGGGTGACGGTTGCGTTGCGCGTGTCGTCGACGGCGGCCTCAGGAGTCGCCGCCGGTGGTGCCGGTGGTGCCGGCGGTGACGTCGTGCAGCTGGTAGCGCTCGGCGGCCTCCGTGGCCCGGGCTGGGTCGATGGCACCCTCGGCTGCGAGCAGCTGCAGGGCCCGGACGACCATCGAGTGGGCGTCGATGTGGAAGAACCGGCGGGCCGCGGCCCGGGTGTCGGAGAACCCGTGACCGTCAGCCCCCAGGGTGGCGAACGCGTTCGGCACGAACTGCCGGATCTGGTCGGGCACCTCGGAGACGAAGTCGGTGGTCGCCACCACCGGCCCGTCGGCCCCGCCAAGCTTCTCGGTGACGTACGCCGTCCGCGGCTCGTCGTCGGGATGCAGGAAGTTGTGCTCCTCGGCGGCCAGCCCGTCGCGACGCAACTCCGCCCACGACGTCACCGACCACACGTCGGCCACCACACCCCACTCCTGGCTGAGCAGCTGCGCGGCCTCCAACGCCCACGGCACCGCCACCCCGGAGCCGAGCAGCTGCACCCGGGGACCCTCACCAGCACCGGCCTGGACCCGGTGCAGACCCCGGACGATCCCGTCGACGTCGACGTCCTCGGGCTCGGCCGGTTGCAGCATCGGCTCGTTGTAGACCGTCAGGTAGTACATCCAGTTCGGGTCGCCCTTCTCCGGATCGGTGGAGTCGGGCCCGTACATCTGTTCCAGACCCGCCCGCACGATGTGGGCGATCTCGTACCCGTAGGCCGGGTCGTAGATCTTGACCGCCGGGTTCTGCCCGGCCAGCACCGGACTCTGGCCGTCGGCGTGCTGCAACCCCTCACCGGTCAGCGTGGTCCGCCCCGCGGTGGCTCCGATGATGAAGCCGCGCGCCATCTGATCCATCGCCGCCCACATCGCGTCGCCGGTCCGCTGGAAACCGAACATCGAGTAGAACACGTAGACCGGGATCATCGGCTCACCCAAGGTCGCATACGCCGTCCCCGCGGCCGTGAACGCGGCGAACGAGCCCGCCTCGTTGATGCCGGTATGCAGGATCTGCCCCTGCTCGGACTCCTTGTAGGCCAGGAACAACGACCGGTCAACCGACGTGTAGTTCTGGCCCTGCGGGTTGTAGATCTTCGCCGTCGGGAAAAACGAGTCCATCCCGAAGGTCCGGGCCTCGTCGGGGACGATCGGGACGACCCGCTTACCGATCCCCTTATCCCGCATCAGATCACGCAGCAACCGCACGAACGCCATCGTCGTCGCGGCCATCTGCTTGCCCGACCCCTGCCGCGAGGTAGCGTAGGTCTTGTCGCCCGGCAGCGTCAGTGCAGTCGACCTAGTCCGTCGTTCCGGCACGAACCCGCCCAACTCGCGACGCCGCTCCAGCAGGTACTTGACCTCCGTCGAGTCGGCACCCGGGTGGTAGTACGGCACGCCGTAGAGGTCGGCGTCGATCACCTCGTCGG
>JBPCRP010000008.1:0-6314 GCA_050996715.1 Propionibacteriaceae bacterium | reverse complement strand
TGCAGGATGGGTGAAGTCACAGACGGATCGTCGGTTGTCTGACTTGGTCTAGGTTGGGGGGTTGACGCGGGTGTTCCCACCGGATCTGGTCGATGAGGTGATCGCGTCGGTCGGTCGGACTGAACATCGTCATCGGTCGTTGCCGGCCCGGGTGATGGCGTTACTTCGCGATTGGGATGGCGTTGTACTCCGGGGATTCCTATGAAGACGAAGCGTTGACCATCATCGGCGCCGTCCGAGCCGATGTCCGGAGTTCACAACTGTGGTTCTCGATCCGATCGACCGGACTGAACGCGCCACGGGTTATCACCCCCGGCGAATGCACGACGACAACGTGGTGTCCGGGCGGAAATCTCTGCGGCCGAGAAAGAGGACCGCCGGCCGAGACAGTGCCGTGAGATGTGTGCATGCGCGCCAGGAAGCGGACGTACGGTCGATGTCATGACGGCGGTTGTGCCGACAGCCTGGCGGCGGACGGGGGCCGCGGATCGGCCGCGGCTGACGGTAGCTGTCTGGGCGGTCGCCGGGGTGGTGGTGTTGGCTCTGTTGCTGGTCGCTGGCCGGTACGGGTTCCACGGCGACGAGTTCTACTTTGTGGTGACCGGGCGTCATCTGCAGGTGGCCGCGCCGGACAATCCGATGCTGGTGCCGTACCTGGCGGCAGGCTGGTACCGGTTGGTGGGTGGCCAACTGGTGGCCTTCCGGGTTCTGCCCGCGCTGGCAGCGGGTGCCTATGTGCTGCTCGGCGGTTTGACCGCCCGGGAGTTCGGAGCGTCGTCGCTCCGCCAGGTGGCGGCCGCTGCGGCGGTGGCCATGACGGCACTGACCCTGGCTGTGGGGCATCTCTTCGAGACGACGACGTTCGACATGGTGGCCACTGCCGCAGCCGTGTGGTTGGTGGTCCGGGCCATGCGGGACGAGCCGCACCGGTGGGCGCCCTGGATCGCCGTCGGGCTGCTGACCGGGGTGGCGATGGAGATCAAGATCCTGGCCGCGCCGCTGCTGGCGTGCTGTCTGGTCGGGATCGCGATTTGCGGTCCGCGGAGCCGCCTGCGAAGCCCACGCCTCTGGGCTGCAGTCGCGATCGCGCTGCTGATCGCGGCTCCGAACCTGATCTGGCAGGCGCTGCACGGCTTTCCGATGCTGCAGGTCGCCGCCAACATAGCCGGCGGCGGTTCGACCTCGTCCACACCGCGCCTTGCCCTGCTGCCGAGCGTCCTGCTGGACGTCGGGCCCGTGCTGAGCATCGTGCTGATCGTCGGTCTGGTCGTCTTGTTGCGGTCGGATCGCCGGGGATCAGACGGGTGGCTGGCGGCCGGTTTTCTGATCTTTGTCGCATTCCTGTTGATCACCGGCGGAAAGGCCTACTACCCAGCCGGCCTCGTTCCGGCGGTGCTGGCCGCTGGTGCTGGCCCGGTGCTGGACTGGGTGCGCCGGGGCCGATCGTGGCGCGCCGTGCTGGCGGTCGCGCTGATCGTCGTCACGGTGGTCAGCACGCCGCTGCTGACGCTGCCGATAGGACGTCTCGGTGGACCCGTGTTCAAGATGGCGGCCGGTGTCAATCCGGATCTAGCCGCCGAGGTGGGATGGCCGGGCTACGTCAATCAGGTCGGAGAGATCGTGGCCAGCACTCCCACGGCACAGCGAAGGGACACGATCATGTTGACGCAGACGTATCAGCAGGCGGCGGCGCTCGATCTGCTCCGGCCCGCGAACGGGGTGACGATGCCGGCCGTGTACTCCGGTCACAACGGCTTCTGGTTCTGGGGCCCGCCTCCCGACACGGCAACTGACGCCATCGTCATCGGAGACTTCTCCCCGGCCGATCTCGCAGTTGGGTATAGCCACTGCGAAGTGGCCGGCACAGTCCAGACCCCACCCGGGGTGGACAACGATCTGACGGGCACCCCCATCCGTCGCTGCACCGGACTGCGACAGCCCTGGTCAGTGCTCTGGCCGCGCACCGCGAACTTCGCCTAGCGCTGGGGAGAGGGATGCTGTGTTGCACGCTCATCATGCGGCACGGTGACCGTCGGTCGCATCGGGGACCGGCCGGGACGTGAGCAGCCACCCGCGCGGTGCCCGTACCCCACCGCGCGACCCGCCTGTCACCTGTCTGATCTGACTGGGCCAGAAGATGGGTGTCACATGACTATCAGAAGCCGCTTATTTCAATGGCTATCCGCAGCGTTGCCGTCCGATCGAGGTCATGGGAGCGTAGGGATATGCACGCGATCCGAGCGGCGCACGCCTTCGACGGCACGCAGTTCCTGTCCGACGGGGCGACCGTGCTCGTGGATCGTGACCGGATCGACGAGGTCTACCCGGGACGGGTCGACCTGCCGGCTGGCGTGGAGGTGTTCGAGTACGACGGCACCGTGTTACCCGGGCTGTTCGACTGTCACACCCACCTGGTGGCGGACTGCACCTTCGGGGGGCTCGAGCGCGTCGGATTGATGACCGACGAGGCGATCGACACGGTGATCCTGGAATCCCTCCGGGCCCATGCCGCGGCCGGCGTGACGACCGTCCGGGATCTCGGCGACCGCGGCTACCGGACGCTGGCCTTCCGGATGTCCCCCGGTTTGCCCCGCGTAGTCGTGTCCGGGCCGCCGCTCACGACCCCCGGGGGGCACTGTCATTTCCTGGGTGGCGAGGTGGTCGGCGATGTGCGGGCCGCCGTTGCCGAACGTGCCGATTGCGGCGTCGACGTGGTGAAGGTGATGGCTTCCGGGGGGTTCGCGACGCCGGGGACCGACCAGCTGGGCGCCCAGTTCAGCGTGCCCGAGCTCACGATGCTTGTCGACGAGGCGCATCGGACTGGTTTGCCCGTGGTGGCCCACGCCCATTCCCTGATCGGAATGCAGAACGCCCTTTCGGCCGGCGTCGACGGGATCGAGCACTTCTCGGGCCTCTCGTCAGCGGGCGCGCAGATCGACGACGAGCTGCTGGCCGAGGTGGCTCGCCGGGGGGTGGTGGTGGACCTCACGATGGGCAACGACCGGCGGCTCCACGCGCTGATGCCTGCACCGCCTCCCCCGGTCGCCGCCCTGATGGCGCGGTTCGGAGTGTCCAGCTTCGACGAGTTCTATGCGAGTCGGATCGGACTCCTCACGCGGCTCCGTGAGCACGGGGTCACCGTCGTCGCCGGGGTGGACTCCGGCATGGGTCCGGTGAAGCGGCACGGCAACGCCTGGCGGGTCGTGGGCGAGATGGTGGACGCCGGTTATCCCGCGGCCGAGGCGCTCGCGGCTGCCACCTCGTTGGCCGCTGACGTGTGTGGGCTGGCCGGTGAGACCGGCCGGCTGGTGGCGGGGTGGGCGGCCGACGTCCTGGTCGTGGACGGCGACCTCTCCAGCGACGTGTCGGCACTGAGCAGCCCGCAGGTCGTGCTCATCCGTGGGGTGCGGGTGGCGCTCGGCTGAGCTGGTCGAGAACTGACGGGTGGGGTCGTTGCTCGTTCGCCCGGACGGCCCTGCAGCCGTCACCCACTCATCACGGCAAAGTAGACCCCGTCAATAGATGTTGGTGCTGGTCACCGGTTCGTCGCCACGGCGCGCGGCGATCTGGGTCCGTAGGGCGATCTCGTCGTAGATCCGAACCTCGCGGACGATCCGACCTGACTGGATCAGGAACTGCGACACCCCGAGGATGTCCACCGGCGACGAGGTGAGCGGACCGAGTAGCGGCCGGCCGGCGTAGACGCCGTGGAACTTCCACATCACCGCGACCCGCAGCCCGCCGTAGCGGTGGTCGAGGTTGGTGGCGAGGTCGCGGATCTCGAACGACCCGCCGGGGAAGGGGGCCAGGAACTGCAGCAGGGCCCGACGGTAGCCCTCGGGTCGGATCGCCGTCCGGTAGCCGACGGTGTGCAAGGTCAGGTCACGCGCCGTGAACTGCTCGACCTGGTCGAGGCGGCGGCCGTGCCACACCTGGCCGATGAACTCGCACACCAGCTCGACCTCGGCTCGGTGGTCATCGGGCCGGGCTCCGCTGTCACCGAGGGTAAGCGGGTCGGTCGGGGCCGGTTGGGTGAAGCTGCCGGTGTATCCGGGGAACGCCCGCGCGCGGGCGACCTCGTCGGGGTCCTGTCCGAGCTGGAGGGCGATGGCGAGGGCGTCGCGGGCCACCCACTCCTGTTCCATCACGCCCCGTCGGTAGAGACAGTTGGCGATCGTCCGGCTGATGAAGCCGGTCTGGGGATCAGCCGACAGCACCAGGTGCGAGCTGAGGAACGCGTCGGTCCCCCGCGCCTCCCAGACGACGTCCTCGGCCTGCCCGATCCGGTCCGGGGTCTCCGAGATCCGCATCAGGGTGCCCTCGATCACCTCGTCCCGCCCGACCGAGGTCCCGTACGCGCCGTGCACGACCGCGTCGACGGCGTAGTTTTCGCGGATGTGACCGATGGCGCGACGCACCCAGATCAGGTCGGTGACCTCACGGATGAAGTCGTCGGGGTCGGCGTAGGGCGCATAGGCGACCGGGTCGAGCGGCATCAGTTCTCCTCGACCAGGTCGAGCCGCAGCTGGGCGCTGTCGCGGTGTGCGGGCATGCCCTCAAATTCGGCGATGGTGACCACGGGTTCGGCCTGGTCGCGGGTCGCCGACCGGGCTGCCCGCTGGTACGTCAGCTGCTTGAGGTAACCGGTGACCGACAGCCCGGCGGTGTACCGGGCCCCCCGTCCGGTGGGAAGCACGTGGTTGGTGCCCGCCATGCCCCTGTCGGCGTAGGCGACGGTGGACCAGGGACCGAGGAACAGGGAGCCGTAGTTGTGGAGCTGGTGCAGGTACCAGTCGGGATCCTCGGTGAGGATCTCGAGGTGCTCGGGGGCCAGCAGGTCCATCACCTGCACCGCGGTCGTGGCCGAGTCGACCACGTAGATCGACCCCCAGTCCCGCCACGCCGCGCCGGCGATGTCTCGGGTGGCCAGTCCCGCGAGCTGGCGCTCGATCTCCCGCTCGACCTCGTGCGCGAGGTCCGCCGACGTGGTCACCAGACAGGCGGGTGAGCTGGGTCCGTGCTCGGCCTGGGCCAGCAGGTCGGCCGCGACCATCTCCGCCGAGGCTGTCCGGTCGGCGATCACGGCCACCTCCGACGGGCCGGCCAGCACGTCGATGCCGACCCGGCCGTAGAGCTGACGTTTGGCCTCGGCGACGTAGGCGTTGCCGGCGCCGACGATCATGTCGGCCGGGGGCGCGTCCAGCAGCCCGAACGCCATCGCCGCCAGCGCCTGCACCCCACCGACGGCAAAGAGCCGCTGCGCCCCGGCGGCGCGGGCCGCGTAGAGGACGGCCGGGTGCACGAAGCCGCGCAACGAGGGGGGCGTGGTCGACACCACCGTGGGGACGCCGGCCGCTCGGGCGACGCCGACGGTCATGAAGGCGCTGGCCAGCAGGGGGAATCGACCCGCCGGCAGGTAGGCGCCGACGGTGTCGACGGGCACGTACCGCTGCCCGCAGACCACGCCGGGGATCACCTCGTCCTCGAAGTCGTGCAGCTGGGCCCGCTGCAGCCCGGCGAACCGGGACGTCCGCTCGGCCCCGGCGTCCAGTGCCGCCCGCAGGTCGGCCGGGAGGTCGGCGGTCAGTTGCGTGATCTGGTCGGGCGTGACCTCGAACTCGGTCCCGCGGGTCCACCCGTCAAGCTGCTCGGCGTAGCGGCGGACCGCGTCGCGTCCGTGCCGTTCGATGTCGAGCAGCATGGTCGAGACGGTGTCGCGGACGGCCGGGTCGGACTGGGCGGCCACGTCGGCGCGATCCGGCTCCCGAACGGCGGTGACCGTCCCGCTGATGCGAGCGTAGTCCGCAGGCGTCAAGTGCATACGCATACACTAGAGGACCCGGCAAGCAGCCGGAAGACCGCGTCCCGATGACGCCTCGCGCTCAGGCGGCGGACCGTCGTGGCCGGAGGGCGAACCGGGGCGAACCCGGCTCGTCGGTCAACGCCAGGTCGGCGAGCAGCTCGCCCAGCACCGGGGTGAACTTTGCGCCGTGCCCCGAGCAGGGGGAGGCCACCACGATCCCGTCGACGCGGTCCAGCACGAAGTCCCGGTCATCGGTGGTGGTGTAGAGGCAGGTGGTTTCCGCCGCCACCTCCGGCACCAGGCCGGGTAGCCAGCGACCGACGTAGTCGATCATCCGTGACCGGGAACCCGGGTCCACCAGGTAGTTTCGGGTGGTGGCCGTGGTCACCGTCCCCCGCTCGTGCTCGGCGACCTTGAAGGCGGGCGCCGGCCCGCCGTCGCTGCCCGAGGGCAGGCCGTAGATCTCGTCGCCCGCCGTGTGGATCAGGACGGGCCAGTCCACGTCGGGCCG
>JBPCRP010000086.1:0-2869 GCA_050996715.1 Propionibacteriaceae bacterium | reverse complement strand
ACCTCCGCCAGCTGGGGAATCCGGGATTCCGGGAGGCCGAGTCGGTCTTTGCCCTCCTGATAGGCCGCGCAGGCGAGCGTCTCGTGCAGCACGTGCAGCTCCCGGCAGACGGTTCGCCAGACGTCGTGCTCCGCGTCGGTGTAGGGGGCCGTCGGGGGTGGCATACCAGGCTGCCACTCCAGGGCGAGCGCCGCCAACGCGTTCCGCCGAGCCCGGTACGCCGGGTCCACGGCACCGGGGTGGTCCGCCGCAAGGTGCACGGTCACGCCGCCGTCAGGGGAACGGGTCACCGGGGTGTAGAGCTGAGCTTCTTCGAACATGACGACCTCCGCTACCACTTTCCCACCAGAATCGCCCCTGCACACCTCGATCGCCCTCCCCGGCACGGTCAGGGGCTGCCTCCAGCCGAGCCGGCTCCGCCACGCACCCGCGGTGGGAGGTCGACTAGGGTGATCTCCGGGTCAGACGGTGCGGACCCGGGGCCTCTAGCTCAATTGGCAGAGCAGCGGACTTTTAATCCGCGGGTTGTGGGTTCGAGTCCCACGGGGCCCACCAGCCGTGATTTGGCTAATAAAGACCAGGTTCGCTTCGTCTGTGGCATCGTCGGGTGTCATGGCAGACCTCACGCTCGCACAGTCTCTGGCACTGGCGGGCGGCAGCGCAGTGTTCGGCTTCGTTGCATCCGCCGTCTCCAGCCTCCTAGCCCGCAAAGAGTCTCGACGGCGAGAGGATGGAGAGCGGGTCGAATCGCGACGGAAGGACCGGCTCGCGGCATACGCGGCCTATCTCGCATCGGCCACCGAACTCGACTCGCGGCTTGATCTTTACACCCCAAACGCGGGTCAACTCGGTAGAGCGAAAGGTCTCGATGCCACCGCCCAAATGATCTCGCAGGAAGCGCAAGCAGAGGGCATCGATGTCGGCGACGTCGTTCTGCATAGGTCCACAGACCTTGTGGGTCCAGACCAGCACCCAGGTCTCAAGGAAGCGCTGATTACGACCAACGGTCTTGCCGCCTTGGTGGGCGTCATTGGGGCATCGCCGGTTCCCGAAGCAGCGCAGAAGCTTTCCACCGCCCAGCGCACCTGGCTGATGGCCCTACTGAGAAACGACCCGGCGTCGGCAGCTGAAGCTCTTGGCGTAGCGCGACCGGCGCTGCGCACGTTTAGAGAGGCAGCTCAACGCGGGGTTTCATAAGAAGCACCCCTTTACTGTTTTGTCGGCAAGCCTGCCGGGTAGCTGAGCTGAGCTGAGTCAAGCCCCGAACTCGCGCGAGAACAGCTACGCAGTCTGACAGGAGCGCGGCCAGGGCCGGCCCTTACCACACACGGATGCGCGAGACCCCGGAGGCCAGGGCGCTGATCGGGCCGGCGGGGTAGGTGACGGACGGGGACTTGTCCTGCCCGACCAGGTCGACGGACATGATGGCCGGAGAGCCGTCGCGTTCCTCGAAGTCGGCGTCGACCAGACGAACGCGTTGGAGATCGGCGCCACTGATGCTGTTGAGTCGAACGTCGTCGAAGGCGGCCGGCAGGTCGGACTCCAGGAAGACCTCGGTGCCGTCGTCGCTGACAGTGGCGGTGATGCCGCTTTCGGACAGGACAACTGCTCCGCCCTCCGCCTCGAATGCCCTGGCTCCGGCGCCGTAGACGTTCTCGCGGATGTAGACCGGCTGCCTCACGTTCTTGAAGCGTTCGTGGTCGCCCCTGGTGGGGTCAGAAACGAGGGCCAGATAGGCCTCCATCGAGTCCGGGTGACCGTCGTAGCCGGCGGTGCCGTAACCCACTTCTCGACGCCCCGGCCGCGATGACTCCGGTGTGTAGGCCAAGGCCGGGTCGCCACCGAGGAAGATGTTGCCGATGTATCGATCGTCGCCACCGACGATGGCCGCGTAGCCGGCTACCTGGGTGCTGTGCGGGACGTGGTACGGCGTTGGTCGCTCGACGATGGGATCAAGCGACACCGTGCCGCAAAAGAGGTTGTTGACGAACGCGCCACCTTGGCTGAACAGCTCGAGCGACACCGGGGACGCGAGAATGTTGTGCTCGACCAGGTGCGGCCCATGGCTGACCTCCACGAATAGGTCGCGGCTGTTGTCGTAGAACAGGTTCCGCGACACCCGAGTGCCCTGGGTCTGCCAGTCCAGCCAGGTGCCCAGAGAGCAGTCGTGGATCCGGTTGTGGCGGATGTTCACGTCCAGGGCAGCATGGAGTTTGATGCCGGCGATCTCGTAGCCGTAGAACTCCCGCTTGATCGCAATGTTGTAGATGTGGTTGTCCTCGATGGTGGAGAATGCACACCCGAGGTGACCGACGACACCATTCTGGCCACAGTCGTAGATCGTGTTGCGGCGCACGATGTGGGATCCGATGTGCTCGCGGTCCCAGCCGATCTGTAGCGCGGCAAAAACCGACTCGATCTGGTACTGGTAGCCGGGCTTGTCACGGCGCACGGTGGCGAAGTTGTGGCCGGTGGAGATCTCCTTGCCGAGGGACACCGCTGAGCACTTCGCGTCATGAATGATGTTGTCTTCGATGATCCAGCCCTTGGCCCAGTTCGGACCGATCAGGCCGGGCTGGTCTGCGGTCGGGGGCGCCCAGGGTGTCGCAGCCTGAGCGAGCTCGAAACCGCGCACGGTGATGTAGTCGACGTGATTCTCTCGCGGGTAGAAGACCGAACGGCGGACGTTGATCTCGACAAGCTCTTCGTTCGGGTCAGCACCGCGAAAACTGGCCCAGATCGTGGTCTGGTCCGAGCCGACCTCGGCGTGCCACACCAGTTGTGTCTGCGCGGTGTTGCGTATCGCGTCGACGGTTCCGGTCCAGTGGTCCACCATCTCGGTCCGCAGCGGCGGGTCTGACAGCTCATC
>JBPCRP010000172.1:0-27580 GCA_050996715.1 Propionibacteriaceae bacterium | reverse complement strand
GGCGGGTGACTACAAAGACACGCCCCGGTCCCACCATCGCGGGCGGGGGGGGGGGGCCGGGGACGGGGTCACCCCCCGCGGCGGGGCCGGGCTCTTCGGTGGTGGCAGTCAGATCCGTCACGGTCGTGACTATGGCAGCTGGTTCCGACAAGATCTCCAGCACCCGAGGCCGTACGTGCTGGAGCCGGAGCGGAGGATCAGCGTGGCAGCTTGAAGTCCGCCAGCACCATGTTGTGGTCCGACGGGCGGTGCGAATCCGTCACCTTGAGGACCGTCTCGAACCGGGCAGACCCACGGACGCCCTTGACGGCAATCACGTCCAGCCGGGCCCCGAAACCCGAGGAGGTCGGCTTGAACGTGGTCGCGAAGGCGGTCACCGTGCTGTACCGGAAGTTGATCCGGCTCGTGGCGGCCGCGGTGTCGTAGAACCCGGCCTTGACCAGCTCGTTGTGCGGGGCGTAGGTCGAGGGGGTGTTCTGCCAGGAGTTGATGTCTCCGGCGAAGACCACCGGCAACGGTGTCGCCCGATGCGCGTTGATCGCCGCCAGGCGTGCCGTCACGGCCTTGACCTGCGCGCCGCGCAGCGACTCGTAGGACCGCTGGGTGGTGGCGTTGGTGCTCTTGCGGGCATCGAGGTGCACCGACACGAAGTAGAACTCCTTACCGGTTTTCCGGTCCCGGAACCTCGCGACGGCGGCGAGCCGACGTTCCTTCTCGCTGTCGCCGGGGCGCAGCGGCATCCTGATGGTGCAGGCGACGTTCCAGTGCGAGCTGCCGGTCATCTCCCGGCAGGCGGTCCGGAGCTGGTAGCGCGTGGTGTCGTAGAGGATCCGAGCGCCCTGGCTGCCCATCGGCGTGCCTGGCTTGGCGTAGGACGTCGTCCGGTTGAGCGCGTACTTGCCGCCGCCGTTGCTTCGCAGCGCGTTCAGCAGGCTGGTCGTCTGTCGGGTCCCGCCGGTCGTGCCGGTGATCGACCCTGGGCTGAGCTCCTGGATGGCGACCAGACCCGGGTTCTTGGCCACGATCGCCCGGGCGACATAGGGAGCACGAGCGCTCCATTTCCGCGACCCGGTGTCGCCCGCGGCGTTCGCCGTCCGGACGTTGAAGCTGGCGACCCGGATCGCCGACCCGCTCGCCGGTACACCCTGCGGCTGAACCGAGACCGATTGCAGGCGGGCATAGGCCCGTTCGGTTGAGCCGTTCAGCGCGTAGATGCGGAAGTAGAGGTGGTTGGCCGAACCGACCGGTGCGCCCGCCCGCGCCGTGGCCGCAGCACTGAGCGTGACCGAACGCCGACTCCCGCCGTTGACCACGAACGAGGTGAAGCCGCGTCCCTGGCGAGGCAGGTTCTTGTCAGTGCGGGAGAACAGACTGAGGGACGTGTCGATCCGGTACGCGGTGGTGTGGCTGCCCGAGGTGCTCCACGCGATTCTCACCTCGCCCGGCTTGGGTCCCGGCTTGCTGCTCACCGCGGTGATGGCGGCCGGCCTCGTCGCCGCCTCGGCACTGGGCAGGGCGGCCGGAGCCACCAGCAAGGCCGTGGTCACGGCGAGGGCGAGGCCGGCGAACAGGTGCGGACGACCGACCCTGCGTGGAGGGTGGACGTGTCGGACATCGGGACGCGGGTTGGACATCTGTGCTCCTCGGAAGGCGGTGTCACCCGGTATCGGGATGACCAACGCCAGTCGAGCCCCGCCTCGATCAGCCCCGGCAACCTAACACCGGTAGTGCCGACCTCGACGAATCCGAGGGATCATCACGCACTCTTTAGGCTCTGCTCATCCAGGCTGCCCGCACAGCGCCGGCCGGTCGGGCTGGCGCAGGTTGGGACAGCACCCCACCAGACAGCGTTCCGGGGCGGGGGGGAGACCGCCGACCGCGGGCCGGGCCGGCTCGGGCGTTGCGTCTCGAGCGGCTCGCTCTACCGCGGCGCGCTCGAGCATCAAGTCGACCAGGCCGCCGACGAAGGCCGGGTGCACCCCGGCGGTGGCCGCGCGCGCAAACGGGAGCGCCACCTCCGTCGCGGTGGCCGCCGCCTCGGTGTCGAGGTCGAAGACCACCTCCATGTGGTCGGAGATGAACCCGATCGGCACCACGACCACGCCGGAGCTGGCGGCCGCCGCCAGCTCGCGGAGCCGGTCGTTGACGTCGGGTTCGAGCCACGGCTGGGTCGGCGGCCCCGAGCGCGAGCAGTACACGAGCTCGTGGCCGTGGGCCCCTCCAGTGCGGGACTGCACCTGTCGGGTCACCTCGGCGGCGACGGACTCGTGCCACACGACGTACCCGTCGGGGTGCTCGGAGTCCGGATCGACGAAAAGCCCGGACCCCTGGGCCATCGCCGTCGGGATGGAGTGGGTGACGAACACGAGTCGGGCCGGTTCGACGACGGGACCCAGCTCGTCGAGCGCGGCGACCGTCGCGTCGACGGCGGCGGCGACAAAGCCCGGGTGATGGGCGTAGTGCCGGAGCCGGTCCACCACCAAAGGGTCGGTGGCGGGCGCAGCGGGCGCGGTCGTCGCCACCGCGTCGTAGAGGTTCTCCCGGTACTGCCGGCAGCTGGAGTAGGACGGGTAGGCGCTGGTCACGACCGCCAGCACCCGGCGGTGCCCGGCCCGGCGGATCTCGGCCACCGCGTCGGGTAGGTAGGGGTCCCAGTTGCGGTTGCCCCAGTAGATCGGGAGGTCGATCCCCCGCCCCGACAGATCCGCTCGGAGCGCCGCCAGCAGCGTGCGACACTGCTCGTTGATCGGGCTCCGGCCGCCGAAGAGGAAGTAGTGCTCCCCCACCTCGGCGAGCCGCTCGTCGGGAATCCCCCGTCCACGGGTCACGTTCTGCAGGAACGGCAGGACGTCGTCGGGCTGCTCGGGGCCCCCGAAGGAGACCAGCAGCACTGCGTCGTAGGGGTCCAGGTCAGTCACGCGGGAAGTCTGGCAGAGCAAGAAAATCGTGGAGGTGCGGTGGCCGGCGGGCTGAGCGTCTACGGGCGGCTCCTCGCCGACCGCCCCGCCCGGGCGTTCACCCTGGCGGCCCTGGTGGCGCGGATGCCCCTGTCGATGACCGGACTCGGCATCGTGCTGCTGGTCTCGATCGAAACGGGCTCCTTCACCCGGGCCGGTCTGGTCTCGGCCACCGTGACGGTGGCCACCGCCATCTGCTCCCCGTGGTGGGGCCGCCGGATCGATCACGTCGGGCAGGCGCCCGTGCTGCTGCTCACGATCGGCACCTTCGTTGTCGGTCTCATCGGCATCATCGCCACCGTGCTGCTCGGATTCCCGCTGCCGCTCACCCTGGTCGCCGCGGTCGTCACCGGGGTCGGTGCCCCCGTCGCCGGGGCGTGCGTCCGGGCCCGCTGGGCGTACCGCAGCAGCGACGAGCAGCACCTCAACACCGCCTACGCCTACGAAGCGGTGATGGACGAGGTCGTCTTCATCATCGGTCCGGTGCTCGCGACGTTCCTGGCCACCACCGTCGCGTCCAGCCTCGGCCTCATCGCCGCTGCCGTCCTGGGACTCGGCGGCACCTTGGCGCTCGCCGCCCAGCGCTCGACCCAGCCGCCGGCCCACGCGCCGTCCCGGCCCTCGTCCCCAGATCATCCCCGGCTGACCAGCCGGCCTCCCATCTCACGACGGTTGCTGATCCCGGTGGTGCTCGCGTGCGCGGCCCTGGGGGTGCTGTTCGGCGGCATGGAGGTGGTAATCATCGCCTTCGCGACCGAGGCCGGGATCCTCCGGCTCGCCGGCCTGCTCGCGATGGCCTGGGCCGCCGGCTCCCTGGTCGCCGGCGTCGCGACCGGCACCGTGGAGTGGCGGTCCTCCCCCGCCCGTCGGTTCCGGGTCGCGGCGCTCGCGCTCGCGGCCTCGCTGGTGCCGTTGAGCTTCGTGGACCGGCCGTGGCTCGTCGCCGCCCTGCTCGTGGTGAGCGGATTGGCGATCGCTCCGACCCTGATCGCCTCGGTCGCCGTCACGCAGGCCAGCGTGCCGGCCGGTCGACTCACCGAGGCGCTGGGTTGGACCCAGCTGGGCCTCTACGCCGGCGTCGGGGCCGGGGCGGCCGTGGTCGGACGGGTCATCGACGTGGGTGGGGCCCACGGCGGGTTCCTGACCGTCGCTGCGGCCGGCGGGCTCCTGGTCGTCGCGGCTCTCACCGTCCGCACCCCGCCATCAGCGGCGTCGGTGATGGTGCGAGCTGACGATCACCCGGGCTAGCCGCATGGGGCCACGGCCGGTCGCTGCGCGGGGGCCCAGCTGGACGCGCTCCTGGGACGGTGCGGGGTCGACCCGGAGGCGCTATGAGCGAGCAATCCGATCCACGTAGCGTCGGAGCGCCTCGGGGCCGTCCACGAGGCGCCAACCGGTGGCCATGACCTTGTCCAGCGCGAGCACGCTGCAGGCCGGACGGGGGGCGAGATCCTTGCCCTGCGCGTACGTCGCGGTGCTGACCCGCACCACGTCGTCACCCGAGCGACCGCGGGCCGCGAAGACCGCCGCGGCCAGGTCGGCCCACGAGCCGGCAGGGCCCCCGCAGCTGAGGTTGTAGGTGCCGTAGGGAGCGCCACTACCGAGCAGGTGCACGATGGCGCCGGCGAGGTCGGCGGTGAAGGTCAACCGGCCGACCTGGTCGTCGATGACCTGCGGGCTGATCCCACGGTCGGCGAGCGACGCCATGGTGGCGACGAAATTTTTGCCCTCACCCACCACCCAGCTGGTCCGCACCAGGTAGTGCGCGTCGAGGGTGCCGACGAGCGCGTCGGCGGCGGCCTTCGTCTGCCCGTAGACCCCCAACGGGCACGGTGCGTCGTCCTCCGACCAGGACTCCCGGCCGTCCGGAGGGTCGCCGTCGAAGACGTAGTCGGACGAGACGTGGACCAGGGTGACCCGGTGCGCCCGGGCGAGCCGGACGAGTTCGGCCACGGCGGTGACGTTGACCGCCCACGCGTCCCGGCGCCCTTGCGCGGTCTCGGCCTGGTCGACGGCGGTGTAGGCGGCGGCGTTGACGACGGTGTGGAAGCGGCCCCAGGGCAGCGCCGCCAGGGACGCCGGGTCGGCGAGGTCGGCGACGTCGCGACCGTAGGCCACCGCGGCCGGGAGCGCGGCCTGGAGCGCCCGGCCGAGCTGGCCGTTGGCCCCGAGGATGGCGATCCCTCGGGGGGGCACCGGGGCGACGGCGTCCAGGGTCGGGTGGTTGCGGTCCGCCTCGGAGAGCTCGGCGTCGGCGAGGTCGATGGGCCAGCCGATGGCCAGGGTCGGGTCCGCGAGGTTGACGAAGGTATAGCGCGCGGTGGCCGCCGGGCTCCAGTGGTCGTTGACCAGGTAGGAGTACGCGGTGCCGTCCTGCAGCACCTGGAAGGCGTTACCGACCCCGGACGGCACGAAGACCGCCCGGTCTGGCCCCATCTCGAGGGTGACCACCGTGCCGAAGTCAGGTCCCTCGCGCAGGTCGACCCAGACCCCGAAGATGCGGCCGGTCGCGATCGAGACGTACTTGTCCCACGGCTCGGCGTGAATGCCCCGAGTCGCCCCCGCCGACGCGTTGAACGACACGTTGTTCTGCACCGGGCCGAAGTCGGGCAGCCCGAGGCCGGTCATCTTCGCCCGCTGCCAGTTCTCCTTGAACCAGCCGCGGTTGTCCCCGCGGACGGGCAGGTCGACGACGAGCAGACCGGGGATCTCGGTCGCGGCGACGGCCAGGTCACGGACCTCTGCGCCGACTCCCGCCGAGGACGAGCTCATTGGCCCGCGACCGCGTACTTGGCCTCGGTCGCCGCCTTCTGCGGTCGCCACCAGGATTGGTGGTCCTGGTACCAGGCGACGGTCTGGGCGAGACCCGCGGTGAAGTCGCGGTAGTGCGGCGTCCAGCCCAGCTCGGTGCGCAGCTTGGTCGAGTCGATGGCGTAGCGCAGGTCGTGGCCGGCCCGGTCGGTGACGTGGTCGTACGCGTCGGCCGGCTGACCCATCAGCTCCAGGATGGTCTGGACCACCTCGGTGTTGTTCTTCTCCCCGTCGGCGCCGATCAGGTAGGTCTCCCCCAGCCGGCCCCGCTCGATGATGGCGAGCACCGCCGAGCTGTGGTCTTCGGCGTGGATCCAGTCGCGGACGTTCTGGCCCGCGCCGTAGAGCCGGGGTCGGGCGCCGTCGATGACGTTGGTGATCTGGCGGGGGATGAACTTCTCCACGTGCTGGAACGGCCCGTAGTTGTTCGAGCAGTTGCTGATCGTGGCGTGGATGCCGAACGAACGCGCCCAGGCCCGGACCAGCAGATCGGACCCGGCCTTGGTGGCGGAGTAGGGGCTCGAGGGGTTGTACGGCGTGGCCTCGGTGAAGCGGGCGGGGTCGTCGAGCTCGAGGTCGCCGTACACCTCGTCGGTGGAGATGTGGTGGTAGCGCACCCCGTGGCGACGGACCGCCTCCAGCAGCGTGAAGGTGCCGACCAGGTTGGTCTGCACGAACGGCGACGGGTCCGACAGCGAGTTGTCGTTGTGCGACTCAGCCGCGAAGTGGACCAGCACCCGGTGGGCGGGCACCAGGCGGTCGACCAATGCGGCGTCGCAGATGTCACCGTGCACCAACCGGACGCGGTCGGCCGGCAGCGCGTCGAGCGAAGCCCGGTTCCCGGCGTAGGTGAGCTTGTCGAGGACCGTCACCGTAGCGTCGGTGGTGGCCAGCACGTGGGCGACGAAGTTGGAGCCGATGAACCCGGCCCCGCCGGTCACCAAGAAGCTCAAGGGCATGCGCGGCATCCTACGGGCCGACGCCGACGATCCGCCGCTCCCGACGCGGGACCACAACTGTCGGGTGGGCTTGAGCCGTGGACGGGCAACCGGACTGCCTGGGCGTGGGTACGGGCTCGACCCGGCCGTGCGCTCTTTGGGTGCGGATCGCCCACCCGTGCTGCGGGTGGTGGAGAACGCCGACGGCCTGACCGCCGGGCTCGTCGGGGCCCGCAGAGCGCACCGGTGCGGCATAGTTGTCGCTCATGCGTGGCATCATCTTGGCCGGCGGCTCCGGCACCCGGCTGCACCCCGTCACTCTCGGCATCAGCAAGCAGCTGGTGCCGGTCTACGACAAACCGATGATCTACTACCCGCTGTCCACGCTGATCTTCGCGGGTATCCGGGATGTGCTCGTCATCACCACCCCGCACGACGCAGCCGGGTTCGAGCGGCTGCTCGGGGACGGCTCGCAGTTCGGCATCTCGATCGCCTACGCCACCCAGCCCGCCCCCGACGGGCTGGCCCAGGCGTTCGTGATCGGCGCGGACTTCGTCGGCTCCGACACCGTGGCCCTGGTGCTGGGCGACAACATCTTCTACGGCCCGGGCCTGGGCACCCAGCTGCAGCGCTTCAACGACCTCGACGGCGGCGCCGTCTTCGCCTACTGGGTCCGCGAACCCAAGGCGTACGGCGTGGTGGAGTTCGACGCTGCCGGCACGGCCGTCTCGCTGGAGGAGAAGCCGACCGAGCCGAAGTCCAACTACGCCGTGCCCGGTCTGTACTTCTACGACAACGACGTGCTCGGCATCGCCGCCGAATTGCAGCCGTCCCCCCGGGGTGAGTACGAGATCACCGACGTGAACCGGGAGTACCTGTGCCAGGGTCGGCTCAAGGTCGGCGTGCTGCCTCGCGGCACTGCCTGGCTCGACACCGGCACGTTCGAGAGCCTCAACGACGCCAACAACTTCGTCCGCACCTTGGAAGCCCGGCAGGGTCTCAAGGTCGGGGCTCCGGAGGAGGCGGCGTGGCGGCAGGGGTACCTCAGCGACGCGGAGCTGCACGAGCGGGCCAGCGCGCTGCAGAAGTCCGGCTACGGGACCTACCTGCTCGAGATGCTCCGGCGCGGCCGGTCTTGACCCCCCAGCGATCCGCGCGATGGCAGGATGCTCGCCATGCCGCAGACGCTGACGGTCGTCGTCACCACGTCCGATCCAGGGACGGCCCTGTCCACCGTGGTGGCTGGGCTCGACTCCCAGACCCTCCACACCGACGAATTTGACGTCGTGGTCGCCGACGCAGGATCGGTCGACGGCAGCAGAGAGCGGTTGGAGCGGCTGGCCGGCTGCCGTCCCAACCTCGCGGTGCTGATCGACGCCGACCTGGCGGCCGGGGTCGCGGCCGCGAGCGGGACCTACGTGCTGGTGATCGACCAGCAAACCCGGGTCCTCCCGGAGGCCCTCGCCCGGATGCGGATCGCCGCCGCCGACGGAGACGCCGACGTCGTGGTGGGACGCCGACTCCACGGAGCCGGATCCACCGGACCACTGCAGTCGGGGGCCGACGAAGCGACGCAGGCCAACCCAGCGGGGGTGCCGACACCGTTGCCGCCCGAGCTGGTCAGCGCGTGGTCCGACGCTGCGCTGCTGGTGCGCCGCGAACGCCTGGTGGCGGCGGTGACCGAGCGGTCGCAGGGCTGGCCGGCCGCAGTGCTGGCCGGCGCGGGCCGGGTCGCCGTGGTACCCGACTATGCCTGCCTGGTCAGCCCCGGGACGACTGAGCCGGAACCGGTCACCACCCGTGCGGTGCCTGACCCAGCGCTGTGCACGTGGACCGGAGCGGCACTGCGGATCGAGGTCGACGTCCCCGACGGGCTGGCCCCCGGTCATCACGTCGCGCTGGTGCTCGCCCGGTCGGACGGCTCCGAGCACGCGCTCCCGACCACCTGCACGCTGGTGAGCCCGGCGCGGCCCGAACCCCCCGCCGACGGCGAGACCACCGACAGCGCCGACGCGACGGGCACGCCGGCCGAGACCGGGCTGCGGGTCGTGGGCAAGCTCACCGTGGCGGGCCCCGAGCACAACTCACCGACCGACGGCGTCTACCGGGTCCGGCTGCGGTCCGCCGCCCCACCCGGGGAGGCGATCGATCTCCCGGCCGGCCGCCCGGCGCCGGCGCTGGTCTCCGGTCGGGCCGTGGTCGTCGGCGGGGGCCAGGACGGATTGAGAATCGACCTCGGCGCGACCGCGGCCGGCCTGGTCACCCGCCTCGCGGTCGACGACGCGACGATCCAGGAGTCGGCCCGGGGGTCACTGCTGCGGGTGCCGCTGCCGGATCTCTACGTCGACGGTCCCGGTCGGCTGGGCGGCGTGGTCGCGCTCGGTGGCCTGCGCCTGCCCGCCGAGCTGGTGGTGCCGAGCGTCCGGGACGGACGCGGCGGGGAGGTGCGCTGCTACGTCAGTGGCCTGGAGGGCCGGAGTGCAGTCAGCGTGCAGTTCGCCGGCTCCGGTCTGGTCACGACCGGGGTCGACCTGGTGACGTCCAACGTGGGTGAGTTCACCCTGGAACCGACACCGGCTGCGGCACCGAAGCCGGCCACCGCGCAGGCCACCGCGCAGGCCAAGAAAACCAAGAAGGCCCCGGCCCGCCCACCGACCCGCCTGCAGAAGCTGCGTCGCGCGGTCCCGGCACCGCTGGAACCGGTCGCCCGGGCGCTGTCGTCGGTCGGCCCGGCTCGCGCCCTGTACCGACGGCTGTCGCGGCGGTGACCAGGCCCGGGTCATCGCGGATCACACCGGCTGCCGCGCGTACCCCACCCCGAGCTCGCTGGACACCGCCGCACGCAGCGGCTCGCGCAGGTCGCTGACGGTCGCGTCACGGGCGGCCCGTCCGAGCAGGTCGAGCACGCCGGCCTGCAGCAGCCGCTCAGGGGGCAGCACGGTCAGTCGATCGAGCACCTCGGCGGGCACGGGCTGCGGGTCGGCGTGGCGGTGGTCGGCCATGATCTGGTGGTAGTTGTCGCTCAGCACCGTGTTGTCGGGGTCGAGACCCAGCACGAACAGCAAGCCCGTGGGCTGGGTGCCCACCGGGACCACGATCAGATCGGGCCGGTAGTGCGCCAGCACGGCCAGCATCGGGTACACGTCACCCGTCCAGGCTCGGGTGTGCCGGCCGCGTGCCGCCTCGTCGATCGTGCGGGGCAGGATGTCGTCGAAGATGATCACCCCGCGCGGGCTGCTGTGTCGCTCCGCGTTGACGAAGTCGCGAAAGGCGTACTCGAACAGGTGCAGACCGTCGATGAACGCCAGGTCGAACGGGGTGCCATTGGTCGGCGCCAGCGGTTCGGACCGGGCAAAGTACTCGTCGCTGGTCGTGCGAAAGAGCGCCACGTCGCCGTCGAGCTCGAACCTGATCGAGAAGGCCGGGTCGATGGCCACCGACCGGCAGCGAGCCAACGACAGACTGCCGCCTTCGCGCACGCCGATCTCCAGGTAGGTGCGCGGGGCGAGACGCCGGTGGATCTCGGCCAGGAACGGGTAGTAGTCCATGGCCAGACCCTATGGCGCAGCCGACGATGGCGGTCGGCACCTCGAGGGCTATCCGTCGTGTCGGCGCCGGGACGACAGGATGGCCCCGTGTCGATCGTCTTCGCGTGTTCAGGCTGCTCGGGGCACTGCGGTCCCGGGGCCAGCCGGCCAGCCGGCCCGGCGGCCCGGCGGCCGCGGGGAGGGTGACCGACGTGGCTGACCTGTTCGCCCCGCTGCGTGGGCGCTACACGGAGTGGCTGCGGCGTGACGCAGGCGGCGTACAGGAGGACCGCGAGGAGGCGGCGGCCGACGTCCGCGCGCTGCCGCTGATCGTGCGGATGGAGCGCACCCAGCCGCCCTCGTGGCACGCCGCAATGACCATGGCGGCCCAGGGGGCGGCCCTGGTCTGCCTGGACGAGCGTGCCCAGCCCGGCGGGCCCTGGCACGACGCGGTAGCGGCGTACACGGCCGGGCACATCCGCAAGGTCACCCGGCGGGCTCGAGGCGCGCACTGGGTGGCGGTCGCCGAGGTGCCGGGCATCGCGCTCAGCCGGACGGGACCTGACGAGGTCACTACCGAGGTGCGGGTGCTGCTCCCGGGCCTGGTCTCCGACCTGGACCCGAGGGTGTCTCGCCTGCAGGTCGGCGGCACCGACGCCCCGGTCGACGCGGCCGGATCCGATCCGGGCGTGCCGCACCTCGCGGTGCTGGTGCCACCCCGACCGGTGACGACCCTCGGCAAGGCCATGGCCCAGTCGGGTCACGCAGGGATGATCTTCGCCGCCTTGGCGGCCGCCGACCGGCCCGAGTTGCTGCTGCGATGGCACGAGTCGGGCTGCCCGGTCGCCGTCCACCGGGTCGATGCCGTCACCTGGGCCAACCGGTTCGACGCGCTGGACGACCCGACGCGCGCCTGGTCCGAGCACGGCCTGCTCGCCGTTCGCGACGCCGGGTTCACCGAGGTGGCGCCAGGCACCATCACCGTGATCGGGGCGTGGGTGCACCACGACCACGGTTCGCTTCGACCCGGTGAGCCCGGCTGAGCGTGCCGACCGTCAGCCGACGGCACCGAGCCTGCGTCTGGAGCCGAACCTGCGTTCTGGAGCAGAGTCAGCGGCCGCGGCGGGCCCGCAGGTAGTCGCTGACCACGTACTCCCCCAGCCGAGCGAGGTCGGGAGTGAACACCCGGCCGCCGGCTCGGCGGGCGATCGCGTCGACGAACCGGGCCAGCCCGAGGTCCTCGCCGAGCATGAAGGTGTTGATCGTGGCGCCGTACCGGGCCAGCTCGTCGACCTGGCGGACCGTGGCCCGGATCGTCTCGCGCGAAGGCGGCCAGTCGAAGGTCGCGAAACCGTCCGGCTCGAGGTGCGCGGTCGGCTCACCGTCGGTGACCACGAGCACGACCGGTTCGGCGTCGGGATGGCGACGCAGGTGTCGGGCGGCCAGCATCAGGGCATGCTGCAGGTTGGTGCCCTTGGTGAGCTCGGGCTCGGCCTCGGCCAGTTGCACGGTGCTGAGCGGGCGCGCCACCCGGTTAAAGCCGATCACCTGCAGGGCGTCCTGCCGGAACCGGGTCTCGATCAGGTGTGACAACGCCAGCGCGGTCTGCTTCATCGGGCCCCACCGGCCGTCCTGGTACATCGAGAACGACATGTCCACGCACAGCGCCACCGCCGCGCTGGTCCGCCGCTCGGTCTCGGTGACCTCGAAGTCCTCGACGTCCAACTCGACCGCCCCCTGACCTGCCATTTTGCGCACAATGACCCCTGAATCTTTCCCGGTGGGGTCATTGTGCGCAAAATGGCGGTCGTCGGGGGCTTCGGTCGCCCGCCGCCGGATGGCGTTGGCGACCGTGCGCACGGTGTCGATGGGCAGCTCGTCACCGAACGTCCACGGCCGGGTCAGTCCCGTGGGTTCATCCGCGGCGCCCGTGCGGTGGTCGGCGTGCGCACCCTGACCGTGAGCCTGCATCTGGTCGAAGACGGTCTTGAGCGCGGTCTGGCCGAGGCGGCGGACGGCGCGGGGCGTGAGCCGCATCCCGTCGTCGGTCCGCTGCACGTACCCCTGCCGTTCGAGCTCGCGTTCCAGATCGCGCAGCGCCTGGAAGTCGACCGCCGCCCCGGCACCCAGCCGCTTCTCCAGGGTCTCCACGTCGACGTCGTCCAGCGTGGAGCCGGCGTAGCTCTGGGCCAGCTGCGCCTCGAGGGCCTCGAGGTCGGCGATCTCGGCGACGGCCTCCACGGACTCGCCGTAGCCGAGGCCCTCCCCCTGACCCTCACCCTGACCTCGACCGTGACCGTTGCCCATCCCGACGTTCGACCCGCGGTCGAGACCCGGGCGCAACGCCCGCAGGTTGTCGCTGAGCTGGGCCAGCTGGGAGGCAAGGTCCGCGTCGGACATCGCGTCGGCCATCAGCTGGGCGAGCTGGGAGCGCTGCTCGGGGCTGAGGTTGGCCATCATGCGCTGGGCGGCGGCCTGCTGACGGGCAAGGGAGTCGATCAGCTCCTCGACGTCGGCCGGATCGTCGGGGAAGAACTCGCCGTGCTTGTCCATGAAGTCGGCGAACGCGTCGGTGGTGTCCTCGTTGCGCGCGTGCTTGTCCAGCAGCGCGTTCAGGTCGGCCATCATGTCCTTGATCCGCTGCATCGACTCCGGATCGGGGTTCTGCAGGGCCTGCTTCATCCCGGCGAACTGCGACTGCAGCAACTCTTGTCGCAGCAGCTGCTGGATCTGGTCGAAGGTCTGCTTGGCCTCCGGGCTGTGCCACTGATACGGCTCCAGCGCGCGAACGGCCCCGGCGACGTCGTCGGGGATCGTGTCGAGCTCCATCTCGGCCATCCGGGCGTCGAGGTCGTCCTGCCCGCCCAGCGTCTCCCGCTCGGCAGCCAGCGCCTGGTCCAGCGCGGACCGCACCTGATCGAGCGTGCCGCCCAGGTCGCCGCGCTTGCGGGCCTGGTTCCGGGCGCGGCGAATCCGCTTGCGCAGCGCGTCCAGCCCGCCCCGACCGTCCTGGCCGCGCTGCAGCAGGTCGTGGAGAGCATCGCGCAGGTTGCCGGCCGCCAGCACGTCGCGGCCGATGGCGTCCAGCGCCGCCCGCACGTCGTACGGCGGGGCCAGCGGGTCTGGTCCGCCGCGCCACGAGCCGTACCGGAACCGGTCCCGATGAGGT
The DNA here is from genome assembly GCA_050996715.1 of Propionibacteriaceae bacterium. Taxonomy (GTDB): domain Bacteria; phylum Actinomycetota; class Actinomycetes; order Propionibacteriales; family Propionibacteriaceae; genus Microlunatus. Next base: position 14,178 of record JBPCRP010000172.1, on the reverse strand, counting down.
CGTGGGTGCTGGTCGTCGCCGGCCGCAGGACTCACGTCAGGCTCCGTACACCGAGCGACCGTCGATGGTCGCCTTGTCGATCCGACGGGTCAGGTGCAGGCCCTCCAAGGCGAACTCGGCGGCGGCACCCACCTGAGCGGGTCCGGCGTCGTCGGTGTAGCCGAGCCGGTCCAGCACCTTCGACAGGCCCGGTACGGTGCCGAGCTGGCCCAGCAGGTCGGCCGCCGGCACCAGCTCGCCGGTCTCCACCACGCCACCGTCGGCGAACACGGTGGTGAACCCCGAGAGGTCCAGGCCGCTCAACCGCTCGCGGAACGTCGCGGCGATCGCCATCCGGAGCAGGTGCTGCAGCACCTCGCGCTCGCGACCCTCTTCCCCCATCTCGAACTCCACCTTGCCGAGCAGGGTGGGCAGCACCGGGGCGACGTCGCAGATCCGGGCCACGGCGGGCCGGTCACCGACCCGGGCCGAGCGGCGCAGCGCGCTCGCCGACACCGCCTCGGCGGCCGCGATGGAGAAGCGGGCCGAGACCCCCGAACGCTGGTCGATCGAGCTGGACTCCCGCAGTCCCTGAGCGAGCCGGGCCAGCACCTCCAGCAGGTGGTCACCGACCTCGGCCACCACCGCGGCCTCCTGACGGAGCAGCGCGATCTCCGCGTCGAGATCGTCGAGGTAGTGGGTACGCAGCTCCGCGCCGAACCGGTCCTTCAGCGGGGTGATGATCCGACCGCGGTTGGTGTAGTCCTCGGGGTTGGCGCTGGCCACCAGCAGCAGGTCGAGCGGCAACCGGAGCGAGTAGCCGCGGACCTGGATGTCGCGCTCCTCGAGCACGTTGAACAGCGCGACCTGGATCCGCTCCGCAAGATCGGGTAGCTCGTTGATGGCGAAGATGCCCCGGTTGGTCCGGGGTACCAGCCCGTAGTGCACCGTCTCGGGGTCTCCCAGCGTGCGGCCCTGCGCAACCTTCACCGGATCGACGTCGCCGACCAGGTCACCGACCGACGTGTCCGGGGTGGCGAGCTTCTCGGTGTAGCGATCGCTGCGGTGCCGCCACGAGACGGGGAGGTCCTCGCCCAGCTCGGTGCGCAGGGCCCGGCAGCGGACGCAGACCGGGGCGTACGGGTCGTCGTGGATCTCGCACCCGCTCACCTCCGGGCTCCACTCGTCGAGCAGCTGGCCGAGGGTGCGCATCAGGCGGGTCTTACCCTGCCCGCGCTCGCCCAGCAGGACGAAGTCGTGGCCGGCGAGCAGCGCGCTCTCCAGCTCGGGGAGCACGGTGTCGTCGAAGCCGACGATGCCAGGGAACGCGGTGGTGCCGGTGCGGAGGCGATCGAGCAGGTTGGCCCGGATCTCCTCCTTGACGGTGGTGGAAGCCCAACCGCTGGCACGGAGCTCGCCGACGGTACGCGGATCGGGGGCGGGAGCGGGGACCTGATCGAGAGGCTGGCTCATGTTCGCGACATTACGTCGACCCACAAGGATCGCGCCCTGGCGGGTGGTGCACGTCGCCGACGCCCGATCCGGGGGCCCGACCTCAGTCCCAGAGCCCGCCGGCCCGGGGCATCTGCCAGTGGAACCGGATGGCGAGCAGCCGGAATCCGATGCAGACGATCGCACCGGCAGCCGCCACGATCGTCGAGGGTCCGACGACGGTCGTCCCGATCGCCACCACCGCGGCGCCGGCCAGCGCCGGCAGGGCGTAGACCTCCTGCCGCAGTACCAGCGGAGTCCGGCCGGCGAGCAGGTCGCGCAGCACACCGCCGCCGATTCCGGTCAGCATGCCGAGCAGGGCCGCCGGGACCGGACCGACGCCGTACAGCAGGGCCTTCGAGGTGCCGGTGACGCAGAACAGGCCGAGTCCCAGGGCGTCGAGGACCGCCACCGTCCGTTCCAGCCGGGTGATCGCCGGGTGAAAGCGCATGGTGATGAGCCCTGCGCCCAGCGGCACCAGCAGGTAACGCCAGTCGGTGAGGGTGGCGGGCGGGACGGCACCGATCAACACGTCGCGCATCATGCCGCCCCCCAGACCCGTCACCACGGCGAGGAACAGCACCCCGACCAGGTCGAGCTGGCGACGGACGCCGAGCAGCGCTCCCGAGACCGCGAACACGAAGATGCCGGCCAGGTCGCCCAGGACCAGCCAGGTCGAGACGACAGGCACGGTGGCAGCCTGACACGGTGGCGCCCGTCGCGGCGGCCGACACCGCGGCGGGGCGGTAGTTTGACCCCTACACACAGACCACCACGGACTCACCAGAGACTCGGAGCAGCCACGGCGATGCGCACGGCGCGACTGTTGGGACCGTCCGAGGACGGTCGCTGCCTGATCGTGGTCACTGACACCGGCGAGCACCTCGCTATCGTGGCCGACGCCCGACTGCGTGCTGCGGTACGCGGTGACCGGCCACGCCTTGGACAGTTGGAGATCGAGATGGAGAGCGCACTTCGCCCGCGGGAGATCCAGACCAGGATCCGCGCGGGGCATTCGTTGGCGGAGGTCGCGCAGGCCGCTGGGGTCCCAGTCGAGCGGGTCGAGCCGTACGCCGCGCCGGTGCTCGCCGAGCGTGAGCACATCGCGGCCCTGGCCCTGAGGTCCACCGTCCGGCGCCGGGGTGAGACCTCCGGTCACCGCAACCTGAAGCTCGCCCTCGACGAACGTCTCGGTGCCCGCGGCATCGACACCACCGACGTGCACTGGGACTCCGCCCGCAACGACGACGGCAGATGGTCGGTGACGGCGTTCTACGCTTCGGGCGAGGCTCAGCGTCAGGCCGTGTTCTTCTTCGACGTGACCGCCCGCTTCTCGGTCGCGGGCAACGACGAGGCACGGTGGGTGCTGGGTGAGCAGTCCCCCGCCAAGGGTCCCCAGCCCGGCCGGCGTCGTCCGGTACGCGAGGAGTCCGACGAGTCCGTTGCGAGCGAGCCGACGCTGGACCTCAGCGACGAGCTCGCGCTGGTCCGGGCGATCCAGGACGACCCGCAGCCGCCCACCGAGCGGAGCGCGGGGCCGGACGCCGGCACCGACGTCCATGCCGACACCGACATCCACACCCAGCAGGACGCCGACGACCACACCCAGCAGGACGCCGACGACGACGCCGCCGAGGACGCCGACAAGGACGCCGACCTCAAGGACGCCGACCTCAAGGAGGACGCGGACACCGACGCGGAAGACGCCGACGCCGACGCGGAGGACGTTGCGCTGCTCGAGGCGAACGAGATCGAGCTCGGTCAGGAGGCCGACGAGCCGGACGGCCCGACCATGGAGCATCCGCCGGAGCAACCCGGGCTGGACGACATCGTCTCCCCTGACCATGCGGTGGCCGCCGCCCCGGCGGACGACGGTCCGGCCGTACCCGACCACACGGAGATGGACACCCTCTACGAGATGCTCGAGGGCTACACCGAGGATTCTGTCCGGGTCTACCCCGGCCTGGACGACCCGCCCGCGACCGGTGCCGGCTGGGAGCCCGAGATCGTGGTCAACGAGCCGATCGGTCCGACCGACCTCGACGTCGGTCCCGAGGACCCGCCGTCCGACGACACCAGTGACGAAGAGGAAGAGCAACGCGAGGGGATCATCGAGCCGCCGACGACCAATCCCGACCCGATCGACCCGTCGAAGGTCCCCGGTACGACCGGCGACGAGGACGCTCCCGCCAAGGAGGACGCCGTTCCCGACGCGCCCGGGGCTCCGGAGCCGCGCGATCCCGACGCCGTCGAGTTCGTCGTCTCCACCCCGAAGACCGCCCCGCGTAAGCGCAAGCGGGCTTCGGTCCCGAGCTGGGACGAGATCATGTTCGGCGGACCCAAGCCCGGCTGAGCCCCGCTAGGTCTGGTCCGTGGGCGGGCCGCCGTACCGAAGGCCGCGACCGGCCAGCTGGGCCGTCTGGCCCACACGTCGTCCGCTCTGCATGGTTGTTTGCTGCTCTGCATGGCAGATCTGCCGTGCTTGGCGCCGAACAACCAAGTTAACTTGGTTGTTCTCCGGGCGCGCCGCCCGGCTCTGAGCCCGTGGCCACCGGACGCGACGGATCGGTGATCCAGTCGCTCCACGAGCCCGGGTAGATCCGACCGGTCAGTCCTGCGGACTCCAGCGCCAGCAGCGAGTGGGCGGCGGTGATCCCCGACCCGCAGTAGAGCACCGGGTCGTGATGGTCCCGGTAGCGCAGCCGGATCGCGGCCGCCGGCCGGAACCGTCCGGCTGCGAGGTTGTCCATCGAGGGCGCGCTCACCGCCCCGGGCACGTGCCCGGCGATCGGGTCGATCGGGTCCTGGCTGGCCGCGTACCGTTCGGCGGCCCGGACGTCGAGGACGGCCGGGTGGTCGGGCTCGGTGATCATGGTGGCCAGCTCGTCGCCGTCCACGCGCGCGCGCCGACCCGGCTGCGGGTCGAAGTCTCCCGGCGCGACGGCGGCGGCCGCCCCGGTCTCCAGCGGGTGTCCGGCCGCCACCCAGGCCGCCAGGCCGCCGTCGAGAACTCTGACGTCCGGGTGCCCGGCATCGGTCAGCAGCCACCACAGCCGGGCGGCCGACAGGGACGTACCGGCGTCGTAGGCCACCACCGGGCGATCGCGGCTGATTCCGAGCCGGCGAAAGACCGTGGCCAGCGCCGCGGCACTCGGCAGTGGGTGACGACCGCCGGCGCCACCGGGCGAGGTCGGACCGGACAGCTCGGTGTCCAGGTCGGCCCACTGGGCACCCGGCAGGTGGCCGGCCCGGAACTCGGCGAGCCCGGGCGGTCCGTTCAGCGTCCAGCGGACGTCGACCACGGTGGGCGCCACGGCCGACCCGAGCGCCGCAGCAAGCTCGGCGGCGTCGATCAGCGGGGTGGTGGAACGGGGGGCTGCGGTCATGATCGAACTCCGTCGTCGTCGGTGGGCACGGCGCCGCACCGCTCATCGTCGCCGAACGGGAGGGGATCGGTGAACGTGGCCCGGGCGACCGCCCGGGTCACCCGGCGACGGTGGTGCCGTCGGCACAGCACCTCATAGGCAACCTCGGGTCCGGCCGTCAGCGCCGCGACCGGCTCCTCGACGTCGCCGACCACCATCTGGTCGCCCTCGGTGACCATCACGCCGTCGACCGTGCGCGCGTTGTGGGTGGCCCGTTCCCCGCACCAGCACAGGGCGCTGACCTGCAGCGTCTCCACCCGGTCGCAGAGCTCCACCAGACGCTGCGAACCGGGGAACAGCCGGGTGCGGAAGTCGGTGAGGATACCCACCGCGAAGGTGTCGATCTGCAGCTCGTCCACGACCCGGGCGAGCTGGTCGATCTGCACCGAGGTGTAGAACTGCGTCTCGTCGCAGATCAGGTAGTCGACCCGAGCTCCCGACGTCAGCTCGGCGACGACATAGGCCCAGAAGTCGAAGTCGTCGTGCACCTCGACCGCCGGACGGGTCAGGCCGAGCCGAGAGCTGACGGTCGCTTCGCCCGCGCGGTCCTGCCGGGTGAACAGCCGGCCGCGGCGACCACCGGCTGTCCGGGTGTAGTGCAGCTGTAGGGCCAGGGTGGATTTTCCGCAGTCCATCGGGCCAGTGAAGAACACGAACGACGCCACAGCTGATCATCTTGCCAAACAGCTAGGCGTTGTTCATGATCGCCTCTGGACACCTACGGCTTCGACCATGCACATTTGCTCGGTCGAGTGAGGCGCGCCGGGGATGGCAGCACCTGAGCCCACCCCCGTCTGCACCAGGAGTTGTCGTGCACCCACCGTCCCGGCGCGTCCGAGCCCTTTTCGCCACCGCAGCCCTCGCAGTGTCCCTCGCCCGGCGGTCGGTGCGGTGATGCAGTGGGGCCGCTACACCAACGGTGGTGGGTCGAGCGGCCACGTCGGCTACGTCGAACGCGTGACCGCCACCCCGGTGACGATCTCAGCGAGGACCAGCTGGAGCGGGTACGGCGCGGTGCGCGTCATCAGCAAGGACAGCAGCTCCTACCGGGACGCGCGGTTCATCCACATCAGGGACGCCCTGAGCTGACCCACCCCCACCGACGCCGACCAGTCAGGTCCTACCGCGACACGCGCAGGAACGCGGCAAGAGCTGACTGGTCGGCGTCAGTCGCAGAAGAGCGGGATGGCCATCTCGGCGGCGGTGAGCGAACCGTGCATCCCCACCAGCTGCAGCTCGCGCGGCTGACTGCGGGTCATCACGGCCCAGTCGGAGCGCATCGCCACGAGCACGTGTCCGTAGCGCTCGGTGATCCGCGCCTCGACCGGGCCGAACCAGCCCTCGGCGATGGCTTCGTCGCGGGTCCGGACCCAGGCCAGATTTCCCAGCCGGTCCGCCCAGCGAGCCGCTACCGTCGCCGCCGTGCCGTCATCGACGTACAGCTGGCGGAACCGCCCCTCACCCGCCAACGCTGCGACCCCGACGAGCAGCTCGGGCTCGTCCTGCACCACGAGTCGGTGCTGCGCAGGGACGTCGACCATGCCGTGGTCGCCGGTGATCACCAGAGTCACGTCGTCGGGCAGCAGCTCGCGCAGCCGTTCGCACATGCCGTCGATCCGCCGCAGGTGGGTCCGCCACTGCGGCGAGGCGCAACCCAGCGCGTGGCCGGTGTGGTCGAGCTCGCGCTCGTAGGCGTACACGATGCTCCGGTCGCCCGCGGCGGCCGCCTGGACGACGAGGTCGATCCGGGCGTCGATGGCGTCTTCGCGCTCGAACGCCACGAACTCCGCCCCGCGCAGAGCCGCCGTCGTGAGCCCGCTGTGCTCAAAGCGCTCCATCGCCACCGAGCTGACGCTCACCCCGGCGTCGACGGCGCGTTCGAAGAAGGTGGATCTCGGCTGGTAGCACCGGGCGTCGAGGTCGGACTCCCAGGTCAGCGCGTTCAGGATCTCGCCGGTCTCCGGCACCCGGCTGGTGTAGCCGACGATGCCGTGCTGACCCGGGGCCAGCCCCGTGCCCAGGCAGGTCAGGCTGGTGGCGGTGGTGCTGGGCACCCCCGACGTCAGGGGTCGACCGTCGCCGAGCAGCTCCGCGAGGTACGGCGCGTCCTGGACCGCGCCCCGCACCAGGTGCCAGCCCAGACCGTCGACCAACACCACCACGTACCGCTGTGAACTCGGCACCCCGACGACATCGTCGTGGCAGTCCGGCACGCCGAGGTGCGCGCCGATGCTGGGCATCAGGTCGGCGAGAGTGCTGTGCTGGTACCGCGGGACGACCGGCTGCTCCGCCGCGTCGGGGCGACCGACCGCGCTGACCCGCCCCTCGGCCCGGAGGATCTGCGCCGATCCCGGCTGCTGGGCCGGCCGGACCGTACCCGAGGACCTGGCGGATCGGCTCACCCGGCCGCCGCGCGCTGCAGGGTGTGGGCGAAGCGGACCAACCGCTCGACCCGGGCCGCCCCGTCGGCTGCTGTGCTCATCCGCACCGAGAGGTCGTCGCCGACCAGCGTGCCGGTGTAGCCGTGGTCGGCCTCGCACTGCGGGTCACCGCAGGTCGCCGCCTCGAGGTCGACCCGGCGGACGGCACCCCAGCCCACCGTCAGCCAGGTCTCGTGCACCCCGGAGGTGCCGGGCCGGTACTCCTCGGGCTTGGTCAGCACCCGGGTCAGCACGACGGAGTTGATGCAGGAGAGCTTGACCGACTCGGTCGAGGTGGTCGCGTAGGAGCCCGGCATCGACTCGTCGGCGGGATGGTCGTCGGTGTGACCGATGATCAGTCGCGTCTGGGTGAGCACCAGCACGGTGAGGTGCCGGTGGATCTCGTCGTGGTTAAAGGTCGGCTCGTGGTGGACCACGAAGTGCAGCACCGCCTCGTCGGCCGTCGCCGAGAGGATCGCGTCCTCGACCAGGTCGGGAAAGTAGCCGCACGACTCGATGTCGGCGCGCAGATCGTGTCTGACCGTTCCGGGCACCCGCATGGCGTCATCCTGCCATGCACTCAGTCGAGCGTGCGGGCCAGCGGGTCCCGGCTCTCCTCCATCGGGGCCACCTCGATCTGGGCGCCGAGCACCGAGACGAGGTGCCGCGAGGCCAGGCAGGGGCTCAGGGTGAGCGTGGCGATGTGCGGGATCAGGTCGGCCAGCTGGGCGACCCGGTGCAGGAGGGTCTCGACGCCCCCGACGTCGACCCCGGGCTTGCCGTTGCGTCCGAAGAGCTCCGGCGCGGCCCGCAGATCGCGCACCATCGCCGCGGCGTCGACCGTGGTCAGCGGCGGCACCCGGTAGACGGTGTCCCCCAACAGCTCCGAGGCGATACCGTCCAGACCCAGGGACAGGATCGGCCCGAAGACCCGGTCCTCCCGGCTGCTGACGACCAGCGGTACGCCGGCCGGCACCATCGGCTGCACCACCGGCTGGGCCAGGCTCAGGCCCGCGAGGCGACCGCGATCCTCCCCGATCTCCAGCTCGTTGACCAGCCGCTCGAGGTCCTCCCAGGCGGCCAGCATCTCGTCGGGGCCGTCGAGGTTGCGGTAGACCCCGGCGACGTCGGGCCGACCCCGGACCAGCGACGACCCGGCCTTGAGGACGACGTCCCAGCCGAACTCCTCGCCGGCCCCGACCGCCTCGTCGAGCGTGGTGACGCAGCGCCGCCGGACGAGTCGGATGCCGTAGTAGCCGAGCAGCTCAGCACACTCATCCTCGGTCAGGGGGCGACCCTGCGGGGTGACGGCGAGGATCCGGTTGACCAGCCGTTTCGCGGCGTCCTCGTCCACCTCGATCAGCGGGACCGCTCCCGGGTCGCGCTCGCGCCAATGAGCGTGGGCGGCGACCGCCGACAAGGCGTTGATCGCGTCGGTCCCGGAGTCGAACCAGGGCAGGGTGCCGAGCACGTCGGGCCCCTCGGCCGCCGGCTCCAGTGCCTCGACGTCGTCGAAGTCCACCACCACCCCGATCACGGGCTTGTCGCTGATCGCGGCCACCCGCTCCAGCTGGGACCGGACGTTGACGGCGTGCCGGCCGAACACCCCGAGCACCCCACACACCACCGCGTCGCAGTCCGGCTCGGCCAGGGCCCGTCGAGCCGCCTCCGCGAAGAGCTCGGGGGAGCCGGTGGCGTCGAGCACCACCGGGTCGTCGCCGAGCAGCAGCCCCGACGAGGTCACAGTGTGCGCCAGCCGCCGGGCCAGCGAGCTGGAGTTGGTGATCACCGTGGTCCGCGGCCCGGAGGGCAGCGGCTGCCGCGCGACGATCTTGGCGATGTCGAACATGGCCTGCCGGCGCCGGACCACGATCACCCCGGCCTGCCGGAACAACGCGTCCACCGGAGAGGCGTGGCCCACCGCGGTGTCGGGCGCGGTCCAGCTGCGCTGGGCGCGGCCCGGCGACACGATGACGATCGGCTTGCGGCGGGCCAACCGACGGGCGATCCGGCTGAACTTGCGCGGGTTGCCGATCGAGTCGAGTGCGAGCAGGCAGACCCGGGTCCGGACGTCGTCCTCCCAGTACTGCATCACGTCGTTGCCGGTGACGTCGGCGTAGTCGCCGGTGGAGATGAACGAGCTCACCCCGACCTCGAGCCGGAGCGCCAGGTTGAGCAGGGAGACCCCGACCGCCGCCGACTGACAGAAGAGCCCCACGCTGCCTGGACGCGGCATCGGTCCGGGGCTCGCGTTGAGGGCGACGTCGGGGTCGGTGTTGATCAGGCCGAGGGCATCGGGTCCCAGTGCTCGGACGCCGTACGCGCGGGCCAGGCTGATCACCGTGGGCGCGTCGTCCCCGCGCTGGCTCGATCCCGCCAGCAGCACGAGGCCGTGTGCCCCCTTGTGGGCAGCGTCGATCACCGCGCCGCCGAGCTGGTTGGTGGGGATCGAGAGCACCGCAAGGTCGATCCGGCCCTCCAGGACCGCGACCGACGGGCTCGTCGGAACCCCCCAGACCGCGACGTCGTCGGTGCTCACCGCGTGCAGGCTGCCGCGGAACCCGCCCCGCAGCACGGCGGAGACCAGCGCCTGGACGCGCTCCCCCGGGCCCTGGACGACCACCCGGCGCGGGTTGAGCAACCGCTCCATCGACAGCCCCTCGGCCCGGTGCTCGCGACGCTCCATCACCCCGACCGAGGTGTCGGTGGGCAGGATCGGGAACTCCACCACCAGCACTCCGTCGTCGAAATCCTTGCTGACCCGGTAGCCGGCGTCGACGAAGACCTGGGCCATCCGTCGGTTCTCGGGCAGGATCTCGGCGACGAACGCGGTGATGCCGCGTTCACGGGCGGCTTCGGCCAGGTGCTCCAGCAGCAGCTGGGCGACCCCGCGACCCTGGTGTGCGTCCTCGACCAGGAACGCCACCTCGGCTCGGTCGTCCTCCAGCCGGTCGTAGCGACCCACCCCGATCATCTGCTCGCCGACCGTCAGGATGAACGCGACCCGGTCCACGTAGTCGACCTGGGTGAACCGGGCGACGTCGCGCTGGCTCAGCCGGGGGTAGGGCGCGAAGAAGCGGAGGTATTTGCTCTCGGGGCTGACCCGGTCGTAGAAGTCGACCAGCATCGCCGCGTCGTCGGGCCGGATCGGTCGCAGCCGGGAGGTACCGCCGTCGGACAGCAGCACATCGGCCTCCCATTCACGGGGGTAGCCGGGCGGCACTGCGGGGGGCGTGACGGGCACGGCAGCAGCCTACGCAAGAGCACCGACGAGATCGGGTGACCTCGGCGCGTCCGGGCGGGTGCCCCTTCTCAGCGCGGTGGCCGATCGCTACCGTCGGGGTCTCGACGGTGAGGGCGAAGGAGGACGCATGGCCGAGTACGTGGCGGCGATCGACCAGGGCACGACCAGCACCCGCTGCATGATCTTCGACCACGACGGCCGGCCGGTGGCGCGGCACCAGCTCGAGCACGAGCAGATCATGCCGAGGGCGGGCTGGGTCGAGCACGACCCCGACGAGATCTGGGAACGCACCCAGACGGTCGCCAAGAAGGCGCTCCGCCGCTCAAGGGCCGACCGCTCCGACCTGGCCGCACTCGGGCTCACCAACCAGCGCGAGACCACGGTGGTCTGGAACCCCAAGAACGGCAAGCCCTGCTACAACGCCATCGTCTGGCAGGACACCCGAACCGACCGGATCGCCGCCGAGCTCGACGCCAGCCACGGCGAGCTGATCCGTGAGCGCTCCGGTCTGCCCCCGGCGACCTACTTCGCCGGGGGGAAGCTGAAGTGGATCCTCGACCACGTCGACGGCGTCCGGGCGGCGGCCGACAAGGGTGAGGCGATCTTCGGCACGATCGACTCCTGGCTGCTGTGGAACCTCACCGGTGGTGTCGACGGCGGCGTCCACCTGACCGACGTCACCAACGCATCCCGGACGATGCTGATGAACCTGGAGACGCTGGCCTGGGACGAGGATCTGCTCGACGTCTTCGGGGTGCCGGCGCCGATGCTGCCCGAGATCCGGCCGTCCTCGGATCCACAGCTGTTCGGGACGACCCGGGCCCGGGGCTGCTGGAAGGGTGCGGTGCCGATCGCCGGGGTGCTCGGTGACCAGCACGCGGCCATGGTCGGCCAGGTCTGCTTCGACGTGGGCGACGTCAAGAACACCTACGGCACCGGAAACTTCCTGCTGCTCAACACCGGGACCGAACTGGTCCGTTCCGACCACGGGCTGCTGAGCACGGTCTGCTACCAGTTCGGCGACGCTGACCCGGTGTACGCGCTGGAGGGCTCGATCGCCGTCACCGGCTCCGCCGTGCAGTGGCTGCGCGACCAGCTGCACCTGATCGGTGGCGCCGCGGAGAGCGAGGCGCTGGCCCGCACGGTCGACGACAACGGCGGGGTCTACTTCGTGCCGGCGTTCTCGGGCCTGTTCGCGCCGTACTGGCGTTCCGACGCGCGCGGCGCGATCGTCGGGCTGTCGCGGTTCAACACCGACGCCCACCTCGTCCGGGCGACGCTGGAGTCGATCTGCTACCAGAGCCGCGACGTGGTCGAGGCCATGCTGGCCGACCTGCAACGCGCCGACCAGCCAGAAACCCAGCAGACCCGCTTCGACGGCCTCAAGGTCGACGGCGGCATCGTGGCCAACGAGCTGTGCATGCAGATCCAAGCCGACGTGCTCGGGGTCGACGTGGTGGCGCCGCAGGTGCCCGAGACGACCGCCCTCGGTGCCGCGTACGCTGCCGGTCTGGCCGTGGGCTTCTGGTCCGACCCCGACGAGCTCCGGGCCAACTGGCACGAGGACCGGCGCTGGAGCCCGCAGCTAGACGAGCGGTCGCGGCGCCGCGGCTACACCGGGTGGCAGAAGGCCGTGCAGCGCACACTCAATTGGGTCGACGTCGACGACGACGACACGCCAGACCCACCAGCAGACAACTCCGGAGAAGGTGACTAGGTGGCACTCACGGCAACGCTGGGACCCCAGGCGCGGGTCGACACCCTGCGCCGGCTGGCCGAGACGGAGCTCGACGTGCTGGTGGTCGGGGCCGGGGTGACGGGAGCCGGTTGTGCGCTCGACGCCGTCACCCGCGGGCTGTCGGTCGGTCTGGTCGAGGCCCGCGACTTCGCGGCCGGCACCTCCTCACGTTCGACCAAGCTCTTCCACGGCGGCCTGCGTTACCTCGAACAGCTGAACTTCCACCTGGTCTTCGAGGCGCTGAAGGAACGCAAGCTGGCGCTGGAGAAGCTCGCCCCGCACCTGGCCAAGCCGGTCCAGTTCATCTACCCGCTGCGCAAGCGGGTGATCGACCGCGGGTACGCCGGGCTCGGGATCGGGGTCTACGACGTGATGGGCGCGGGTCGGGGCGTCCCGTCCCACCTGCGGCACCTCTCGCGGCGGAAGACCCTGGAGTCGTTCCCCTCCGCCGACCGGGAGGCCTTGGTCGGGGCCATCTCCTTCTACGAGGGCCAGGTCGACGACGCCCGGCACACCATGTCGATCGCCCGGACGGCGGCGGCGTACGGCGCCCTGGTCGCCACCTCGACCCGGGTCGTGGGCTTCCTGCGCGAGGCCGACCACATCGCCGGGGTCCGGGTGCGCGACCTGGAGAGCGGCGAGGAGCTGCAGATCCGGGCCCGACAGACCATCAACGCCACCGGGGTGTGGATCGACGACCTGCAGGAGATGGTCGGCGGTCGCGGTCAGTTCCGGGTCCGGGCGTCCAAGGGCATCCACCTGGTGATCCCCCGCAACCGGATCAACTCCCTCACCGGGCTGATCACCCGGACCGAGAAGAGCCTGCTGTTCATCGTCCCGTGGGGCGGCCACTGGATCCTGGGCACCACCGACACCGACTGGAAGCTCGACCTCGCCCACCCGGCCGCGAGCCAGGCCGACATCGACTACGTGCTGGGGCACGCGAACGCGCTGCTGGCCGACAAGCTGACCCGCGAGGACGTCGTGGGGGTCTACGCCGGGCTGCGGCCGCTGCTGTCGGGTGAGTCCGACTCGACGTCCAAGCTGTCCCGCGAGCACGCCGTGGCCTCCCCGGTCCGCGGTCTGGTGGTGATCGCCGGCGGCAAGTACACGACCTACCGGGTGATGGCCAAGGACGCGGTCGACGCCGCGGTCCACGACCTCGGGACCGACCGGGTCATCCCGCCGTCGTGCACCGAGGACGTCCCCTTGATCGGGGCCGACGGCTACCACGGGCTGTGGAACGGCCGTGCGCTGATCGCCGAGCGGACCGGTCTGCGCGAGGTCCAGGTCGAGCACCTGCTCAACCGCTACGGCTCGCTGGTCGACGAGGTCTTCGCGCTGCTGACCGACCGCCCTGAGCTGGCCGCGCCCCTGGAGGGGGCCCCGGAGTACCTCAAGGTTGAAGCCGTGTACGCCGCCTCACACGAGGGCGCCCTGCACCTCGACGACATCCTGGCCCGTCGGACCCGGATCTCGATCGAGACCTGGGACCGCGGGGTGGCCGCCGCCGCGGAGGTCGCCGCCCTGGTCGCCCCGGTCCTGCACTGGGACGACGCTGCGGTCGCGCGCGAGGTGGAGCACTACGAGTCGCGGGTCGCCGCCGAGCGCGAGTCCCAGACCCAGCCCGACGACCGGACGGCCGACGCCGCCCGCCTCGGTGCCCCCGACGTCCGGATGAATGCCCCAGCCTGAGCCCGGCCAGTGGCGGTCGGTTTCCCACGACCGGCGGGCGACCGCCGCGTGCGACCGCCGGACGACGCTGGTTAGCCTGAGACCGCGGCGTCGGCCGACGCCAACGCCGCCGTCCGTCCGGCCGACCCAAGAGAAAGCATGTCGCTGGACCCCCAGGTGCGTCCCACACGTGGCTTCCTCCTGCTG